>CAZZWT010000012.1:0-10876 GCA_964657775.1 uncultured Candidatus Methylacidiphilales bacterium
ACCCCGATGCCCGCGACGACCGCGCCGTTGGCGTCCTCCTTGTCGGCCCAGTCCTTCGGCTCATGGCTGGCTTTATCGGCCGGTTGAGACTGGCTGCGCCACGCCGTATCGCTGCCGGCCTTGTCGACGGCGCGCAGGAACTTGAGATACTGCCCAAAGGTGACCTCGTACTTATCGATATAAAAGTCCTTGTCGATCGTCGCCGGGCCGGCCTGATAAACATAGGGCCCGGCAGGAATCAGGATCATCTCGTTGAAGACCTTCGAGGGCGGGTCGAGCCGCAGGTAGAGGACGGCGCCCACGGCCAGGACGATCGCGGCAAACGCGCCCATCGCGATGTACTGGGTGCGCTTCTGCTTGCGCTGCTCCACCTCGATCGCCTGCACCGCGACCTTGTGCTCCTCCGTCACCGCGATCGCGCGTTCCGGCGCAAGATTGTTATCAATCGCCTGCGCCTCGCTAACGATTTGCGCCACCGGAACGGGGCCGGCTTGGAGACGGTTGAGCAGGACCCGAACCCCAGGAGGAATTTCCTCGCCGGGCGGCAGCAGCGCGGCAACGGCGTGGCCGAGCGCGGTCAGGTCCGACATGCCCGGCGGCGTGGCCCGGCGCGAGGGATCGACGCAATTGGCCACCTTGATCACGCCCGCGGGGGAGACGGTGACATCGGTCGCGCCAACCTCGGTGTGCGGAAATTCGTTTTTGTCCCAGAAGATGACCACGGCGCCGACGATGTGAATGATCTGCGCGGCCAGGCGCGGCTCGATGTATTGGCCGGCCGTGACCATTTCCGAAAGGTTCGGCATGTCCCACTTTTCGCGGCAAAAGAAATCGCGGCCCTGATAGGAGCCGGCCTGGTAAACCGCCTGCACGTTGGGATGAACGGCGCGCGCCATGGCGGCGGAGGTCTGGCGGAAGTGCTCGGCCGCCTCCAGCGTTGCCCAGGCGTGGCAGACGGTGATGAAGATGTCGCGTTTGACGCCGGTGTCGTAGGCGGCGTAGCAATCGCCCCAGCGATCGGGCGGCTGTTTCTGGCCCAGACGGAAGGGCGGGAATTCGTGCCCCTCGAGCGAGGAAAGCGAATCCTGCACCGTGGAGATGAAGACCGATTCATCCAGCGGCGTGGGAAAAATGGAGAGGCCCTGGGTGTAGTCGGAGAAATTGGCGAGGTTGAATTGCGAAACGATGATGACGCGCGCGCGCCGGAACCGGGAGCGGACGGCGGAAAGCAGGGCGAGGCCGTCGCCGCCTGCCGAGAAGTAGAGCTCGCAGATGCAGAGGTCGAGATCGGCCAGGCCGAGCAGGGTGTGGATGGCCTCATCCGGCGTGGCGACCAGGCCGATGGTGGCACCAGGCGTGCCGGCGAGGACCAACTGGGCGAGGCGCTGCCCCAGAGCGGCATCGGGTTGAACAATCAGGACAGTGGCGCTCATGAAACTGTCGGGACATTGCGCTAAATTTTTGTTCCTGCCAATGGCGATTGTTCGGCGCGCGGACTTCGAGAGAGCTATCGCGTCCTGCTTTTCCTGCGCCAGACGTTTTTCATTTTGACGGAATCACGGAATTTTCGGAATGAACGGAATTGGGAAAAGACGGGAAGGTTTGATAAGGATTTGGGTTGCGGCCACAGGCCGAAGGTAGACGGCGCAGGCGCTTGCGCCGGAGCCGCTGCGCGAGCACGCGCGACGGCCTGAGCTCGTGCGCATAAATCGCGCTTTTTTTGAATAGTCACTGGAGGCGTCCCGCAGTCGGGACGCTTCGGCGCAAGGGCCTGCGCCGACTACCTTCGTTGTGCTCAGCCTCCGGGGAAAAGACGACTTTCGCAGAGGTCTCTCTTCATCTTTAACATCCTACTGATGTCTGCATAACAGGCTGACGCGATGCTTTCAAAAACCGGTAATGATAACTATTTGAAAATTACGACGGCGAAGCCTGCATTGCACTCGGCGCAAGGCGCGCTGGTTAAATCGAGAAAAGTTATCGAGCTTGAAGGAACTCAGCCCGATGGATGGATGGTGAACACGACGCCGGCCTTCGTACAAGTGGCTTTCAAATCCTCAATCTCATTATCTTTTAGAATCGCAGGTTCCACGCATGTGGGAAACCAGTCCAGAGTCGAGCCCAGTGGCAACCCTGAGAGCAGTTTCTTCAGCGACGCAACCGACTTGCAAACCGTTTCGCCGCCACGGATTGAACTTGTGCCGCCCAAGATGAAAACGCTCTCTCTGGGGCGCGATCCGTAAACCTCCGCAACGGATAAAGAATATTTTCCCGGCAGCACATCTTTCGCGCAGGCAACGCTTGAAATCATCAAGAGTGCCGTCAAACAAAACCCGATGCCGTATTTGATTTTCATGGATGTGGCTGACTATCCTAACAGCACCATCATTTCTTTCAAGCTACAGACGCGATGGGCCGCCCGCGTCAGTCTGTTATGCAGACATCAGTAGTTCTGGTTTGCCCAACGGGCTTTCCTAGATCTTTCACCTGGCCGCGCACGACGACGCTAGAGCGTTTTATTAATTCTATAGCAACATCGTGAGCCCCAACGGGGCGGCTCAAGTCAGCCCAGGGCATCGCCCTGGGTAAGGATAACCAAGGCAGTCGAGCCCTGTAAGGGCGACTCAAATCTCCCCGTTAAACCGCCCTTACAGGGCTCTAATCTCTTTTTTATTTCTCGTTCCCAGGGCGATGCCCCGGGCTGACTTGAGCCGCCCCTTTGGGGCTGAGACATCCACTACGAAATTATTTAAGATGCTCTACGATTGCCGGTGATTGGACTCGGAACAAAAGTTGATTCGGGACATGGTGATAAATCCGAATCGCGCATCCAGTTTTCAATTCCGCTGCTTTGCCGCATAGAAGATAAGCTCGAATGAGGAAGGTCAAATCGCGCAAGATTTTTGTCGTGAAAGCGCAAGATCGGGGCGTACGTCCCGCGTTTGCCGATAAGCTGCCCAGCGATATTGCGGATGAGATGGAGGTCGAAGCTTATTTAGCGAAGACGCGGCGACAGCGCCGGAAAGAATCTATTTAAACGAAAAGTTCTTCAGCAGCGCTTCCTGCATCTTGTCGGCGATGAGTTGTTGGCCCTCGGCGTTGGGGTGCATACCGTCGTCCTGGAGATAGCGCGGCTCGGTCTCCTCGCCCTGCATCAGGTCGGGCAGGAGCGGCACATGCTCCGCGCTGGCCACGCGCTCGAAGAGGCCTTCGGCGGCGAACTTGAACGGGATGTTGATGCCGCAGAGGAGAACGGGAACGTGGCGGGCTTTGCAGCCTTGAATCAGGCGGTGCAGGTTGGCTTCCGTGCCGGCGAGATCGGCGCCGTGGAGAATATCGTTGGCGCCGAGCGCGATGACCACGAGGCGGGCGTCGCCTCCGGAATCGAAGTAAGCCTTGAGCCGCCCGAGGCCGTCCTCCGTCGTGCTGCCGGAGACGCCGAGGTTGACCACGGTCATGCCGTCGATGGCGACGAGCGACGGATAAGCCTGGCTGGGATCGAGGCCGTAGCCCGCCGTGATGCTGTCGCCGAGAAACGCGATCGTGCCGCGCGCGACGGGCGTCCGGCGGCTGCAACCGGTCAGCGCCAGGCAAGCGATGAGGACGAGAAGGAGCGGGCGCATGAGCTGGCAACGTATCCCCGCACCGATACGGGGTCACACCTATTTTGGCCGCGCAGCTTCGGCGTGGACGCAGCTGCGTTTCAGGCTTGCCGCTGACGGCGGTTCTGGCAGAGTGAGCATCCCGCCGATTCGTTTTGCGACGTTGAGGCGGAATTAGCCGATACTTTTTCGGGCCGTAGCTCAGCTTGGTAGGGCGCTTCCTTGGGGTGGAAGAGGTCGCGAGTTCAAATCTCGCCGGTCCGACCCCTTTCATCGACGGGCTCTGTTTTGAGGCGCGCGATTTTCTTTTCGCGTTAAGCGTTGCCGGAACGCGCGCGGACTTTCGCCGGTCGCTTTCTTGAAGCGGAGTGTGAAGTAGAACGGATTGGCAAAGCCGAGTTCGCGCGCGATTTCTCCGATGGTTTGGCGCGAGGAGCAGAGCAAATCGCGCGCGCGTCGCAGGCGTTGCTGCTCCTGAAAATGGCGCGGGGAGGAGCCGGCCTGCTCGCGAAAAAGATGCCGGAGCCGCGAGGCCGACAACCCCACGGCACGCGCCAATCGCTCCTCGGAAAAAGAATCGGCCAGGTGCGTGACGAGGAAATCCATCGCCTTGGTGATGCGCGGGTCGAGTTGCGCCGAAGCCTGTTTCGGATTGAGCGAATCGCACCAGAGCAGGACTTCCTCCAGTGCGTTTAGCGCAAGAGGCTGGCTACGCGGTTGGGCGCCGTAGTTGAGCCGGATCACATCTTTCATCCGCACGATGAGGCGTTGTCTTAAAAGCGTACTGTGTAGGTTGAGGCACATCAAGCCCGGTGCAATTTCGGGCCACTGTAACCACGGCAGCCAATCCGTTTTGGGAAGGAAGTGAGCCCAGAGCAGGTCCCATTTTCCCGCCTGGGGCGCAAAGCGGTAATCGTGAAAAGCGCCGGGGCGATAAAGGGTGACGTCTCCGGCACGGCTTTGATATTCCCCTCCTTCTTCAAAGCGATAAAGCCCCGATCCCGCGACGGTGTAAATGAGAAGCCAATCCTGCGTTCCATGAGTCCGAAAGGTATGCCGTATGGTGCGACCCCGGAAATGTCCGGGTATGAGCGGAGCCGCCGGCGGTATTTCCGGCATGGGCTTTACGGTTGCACTCATTTAGCCGTATCTTATAGCTTTTTAGCCGCCGCGCCAATTCCCATTCGTGAGCCTATCGGATAACTTCAGCCCATGATAACCACGCGGCCCGGGATTGATCTCCAGCAACTCAAGGCAACCTTCGGCCAGGAGGGCTTTGCCGTGGCCCGGCGCCTTTTCAACCCGGGGGAGGTGGAGGAGATCCGCGAGACTTTTGCGAGGATTCATCGCGATCAACGCGACAAGGCGCACCATGACGGCATCTCCGACCCGAACGATCCTCTTTTCCAATATCCCAGGGTTGTCCATCCGCACCGCTTCAATTCCACCGCGCGAAATTACCTGCTGCATCCCGGCGTCATCGCATGCCTCCGCGCGCTGTTCGGGGAGGAGCCGGTCGCCACGCAGAGCATGTACTATTTCAAGCCACCGGGGGCGCGCGGCCAAGCCATGCACCAGGATAATTTGTACCTGCTCGTCCAGCCCGGCACATGCATCGCCGCGTGGACGGCCATCGACGTGATCGATCGCGAGAACGGTGGCATGATGCTCGTCCCCGGCACGCACCGGGGCAATATCATTTGCCAGCAAAAGGGCGACACCAGCGTCTCCTTTACGCCAGGCATCACGCCGATTCCAAAGGGCATGAAGGCGATCGACGTGCCCATGCAACCGGGCGACACGCTCTTCTTCGGCGGCGCGACGATTCATGGCTCCGGCCCGAACCGCTCGAAGGACCGCTTCCGCCGCTCGTTCATTGGCCACTATGCGGCGGGCTCGCTGGAAAAAATCTCCAAGTTTTATTTACCACTGGTCAAGCTGGACGGCACCGATTGCGAAGTCGCTGCCAACCAGGAAGGTGGCGCCTGCGGCGAAGATTGGCAGGGCGCGCTGCATTAGGGCCCATTCGTCCAATGGGCCGGCAATGGGCGGGTGGCCTTGCCTGCGATCTGGGCTGTGCTGCGCGGCTTTGCCGTCGGAAATGACTTTAGTCGCACCTTCGCCGAGCGCTCAGTGTGACCCAAAAGCCTCTAGTTCAGGAAAACTAACTAAAGGACGAATCTCGAAGCTTGCAAGCAACAGGTGCTATGGCTTTTAAATTCAGCGGCAATTAGTTGCGATGACTTGGATGATGTACATTCTCAATAATTCTGGTTGCAGCCCAGCCATTTTCTTCCAGACTCGGCAATATGTCAGATGGGTTAGCTGTACTCAACTTTGAGGTGCGGCAGGGGGAAGCGCTGCACCGCCAGATCACACGTCACATCCGTGCCTTAATTCAGGCGGGAACCCTCGCCAGCGGCACGAAAATGCCCAGGATGCACGACCTCTCCAGTTACTGGAAAACCAACTACTTCACCGTCCATACCGCGCTGACGGAGTTGGTGCGCGAGGGCCTGCTGGAACGCAAACCGCGCCTGGGCACCTTCGTCCGCAAAAAGCCCAAGGAGCTTCGCAGCGTCGGCGTTTACTATGGCGACGAGATCCTGGTCAAGCACGAGCGGGCCTTTTTCCGCGCGCTGCACTCCCAACTCCTCGCGCTGCTCCAGAAGGAGAAGATTTCCAACCGCGTCTTTATCGATTACCGCCCGACCCGGGGCCAGAACGAGCCCTTGCCTGAACTTGCCGAGGCCGTCTTCTCCGGAACGATCCAGGGCCTGATCGTTCCCCTCTGCAGCCGGGCCACGTGGAAATGGATCGGCAAAATGCCCATCCCGACGTCGCTCTTCGGCACCGGGCTGGAACTGAGCCCAATCGGCATCGATTACGACGAGATCATGACCGCGGCCTGCCAGACGCTGCGCGAGCAGGGATGCAAAACCATCGCCCTGATCAGCCCGACGCCACGGAACGAGACAACGTGGAAACTGCACGAAAGCGATGGAATCCTGGCCGCCTTTCACGCCCGGGCCACGACCTTCGGCCTGACGACGAAGCCCTCTTGGATCCGCACGCCCAAGAAACGCGAGCCCGTCTCGCAGGAAAAGTTTGGCTATGGCGAATTTCACAAGCTGTGGGCTTTGCCGGGGAAACCGGACGGGCTGATCGTCTACCCGGACATGACGGCCCGCGGCGTCGTGCTCGCCATGCTGGAGCTTCACGTGCAGCCGCCGGTGGATATAAAACTCGTCCTGCACCGGAACGAGAACGTCGACTTTGTCTGCCCCGTTGCCGCCGACTGGATCATCACGCCCGAGCGGGACGTGGCCAAGGCTTTGCTCCAGCAAATCAAGGACCGCTTCAGAGGCCTGAAGCCGCGCTCCTACCGCATCCACCAGACGATTGAAAAAGGGGAGTCAGCCCGCGCAGCGCATGGAGCCCGCGGGATTGCCCTCGGCTGATGCGGCAGGAGTGCTGGAATATCGCGGTTCCTGCAAATCCGAAGTCTAAATTGAACCCATCGTCCCGCCGACCGCAGGTCCGCCCTTGACGCTCATCGCTGCCCGCCCTAGACAAGAGGTGCGGCTGGGCGTGTTTTTGCCTAATAATTGCCAATGCGTCATTTGTGTAAGATACCACCAGCTTATTTCGATCTCTCCCTCATCTCTTCCCCATCTCACGCCACCCTTTCCCCTTCCAGCATTTTACGATGAACATCTTCTCGAGTTTTTTTTCCAATGACATCGGCATCGATCTCGGCACGGCCAACACGCTGGTTTACGTGCGGGACCGTGGCATCGTGCTGCGCGAACCCTCCGTCGTGGCGATCAAGGCCGGCTCCAAGCGCGTGCTCGCCGTCGGTGATGAAGCCAAGCGCATGCTGGGCCGCACGCCGGGCGACATCATCGCCGTGCGCCCGCTGAAGGATGGCGTCATCGCCGATTTCGAGATCACCGAGGCGATGCTCAAGGCCTTCATCCACAAAGTCAGCACCAACCGCCGCTTCCGCCGCCCGCGCATCGTCATCGCCGTTCCGACCGGCATCACCGAGGTAGAAAAGCGCGCCGTGAAGGACAGCGCCATCAACGCCGGCGCGCGCGACGTGTATCTCATGGAAGAACCGATGGCCGCGGCGATCGGCGTCGGCCTGCCGGTGCAGGAAGCGGCGGGTAACATGATCGTCGATATTGGCGGCGGCACGACCGAGGTGGCCATCATCTCGCTCGGCGGCATTGTCTTTTGCCGCAGCGTGCGCGTGGCGGGCGATGAGCTGGATGAATCGATCATCAATTACATGCGCCGCGCTTACAATCTCATGATCGGCGAGCGCACGGCCGAAGATATCAAAATCAAGATCGGCTCGGCCTACGCGGTCGAAAAGGAAACGACGATGGAAGTAAAGGGCCGCGATCTTGTCGCCGGGCTGCCGAAGACGCTCACGATCACCTCGCAGGAAGTGCGCGAAGCGATGGCCGAACCGGTGCAGGTCATCGTCGAATCGATCCGCATCACGCTCGAGCGTTGCCCGCCGGAACTTTCCGCCGATCTCGTGGAGCGCGGCATTGTGCTGGCCGGCGGCGGCGCGTTGCTTCGCGGGCTCGACAAGATGCTGGCCGAGGAAACCGGCCTGCCCGTTCACGTCGCGGAAGATCCCCTCAGCGCGGTGGCCGAAGGGACCGGCAAGGTTCTGCAGGAATTCGAGTACATGAAGCGCGCGGCCGAATCCGAGCGCCGGATTTAACATTCCCTGCTCGGTTTTGGGATCCTAACTGGTGAATAAAAGCGCCTACTTTCTTTTAGTCCTGGGCATCTGCTCGGCTTTCATTCTCGCCTGCCTGCTGCTGCCCGAGGCGGCTGCGCGCTCGCTGCGCCGGCAGACGCTCGAGGTCATCGGCCCGGTGCTGACCACGGCGGACAAGCCGGTCAGTTTCCTCACCGGCATGGACAAGAAGCTGAAGACGCTCGACCAGGCGCAGGCCGAGGTGACGGAGCTGAGCCGGCAACTCGCCGCCCTGCAGGTGCAGAATCAAATCCTGAGCGACAAGACGAATGAGAATTCGCGCCTGCGGGAGATGCTCGGTTTCCAAGCCGCCTCGCAATACGAGTTGTTGCCCTGCCGCGTGGTGAGCCGCGATCCCTCGAGCTGGTGGGACACGGTGCAGATCAACGTCGGGTGGGAAGTGAACAAGGAGCTCGACAAGAAATTTCACGGCAAATATTCGCTGACTTCGGACCAGCCGGTGGTTTCCCCGCGCGGCGTCATCGGCAAGACGGGCGTGGTCTCGGGCGATGTGACGGATGTGATTTTGATGGTGAACGAAAACTGCCGCATCCCCGCCGTCGTCGATGGCACGCACGACCAGGCCATCGTCAAGGGCCAGGGTAATTACGAGGAAGGCAAGCCGCGCGTGCTGGTCGATTATCTGCCGAAGGAATCGCAAATCGCGCCGGGAAATTTCGTGGTCACCAGTGGGCTCGGGCCCTACTTTCCCGCCGGCCTGCGGCTCGGCACGGTGGTGGAAGTTCCGCCGGTGCAAAATGCGTACCCGACTTTCGGCCTCTATCGCCAGGCCATCATCGAGCCGACCGCCGACCTGAACCAGCTCGACGAACTTTTCATTGTGCTGGGCCCGAAGGAGGACAAGGCCCCGCCCGACGCGGCGAAGCCGGATGGCTCGACCGATTCCAGCGCGACGGAGAAGTGAGGATGCAGAGGTAGCCGTCGGCCCACCTACACACTCTAGAACGCCGCGACTATCCGTCCGAAACGCTTCGCAATCAAGCTGAACTCGCGAAAACCTGTTCTAACTCGAAACTACTCTTTCAGTCGCATTTCTGGTCGCACTGGTCACAAATTTGGTCGCATTTCCTGCTTTTAGGAAGGCCAACCGTTTTCACCAGCCTCAGTGAGCCTTCGCTTTCGGTTTATCCTCAACCCGAGGAAAAACAAACCGATAAGAAACCGCCCACTTCTTCCCATCCAACTCAAGTGCTCCTCTCTCTTTTCGGGAAGCTAAGAGCTCCTTCAATCGCGGCAATTCCGAGCTATCGAGAAAAATAGAGTACGAATCGCCGCGCTTCAACGCACGGTCAGAGGAAAGCGAAGGCCAATCCTTCGGCCAATGAATCGATTCATCCGGAGCATAATTGTAATCCCAGATCATCACCTCGATGTAACGTGACACCCAAGGCTCGCAGTTTTCAAAGCCCGGATGGCAAACAAACTCATGCAGTTTTAAGAGTTCAGGCGGTGGTATAGAAATGTCCGCCGAGTCCTGGGAGGGAAGATGAGGCGATTCATCTCCTAAGCCATAAACGCTGGTGGTCAGCACCTTGCCTTTTTCCTGAAAATAGAAAGTCCCTGTTGGCTGGTCCGTTATATTTCCCGCGATATCATAATGCTTCTTGAGATTTTTGATGCGCCAAACCACCTGCAATCGCTGCAGCACCGACGTCAATTCTGCTCCCTGAAGGCGTTTGTGAAGGTAGATCCACTCATGCTTCTCCTTCACATACTGGCGAAAAATAACCTCCCCATCCTCATAAAGCGCAAAGTCAGGTGTATCCGAGCCCATTACCATGTTCCAAGGATCGGAGGCCCCATAGATAGCCACTGCTTTAGGCCCCGCCCATGGGTCAAAAGGCTCCGCCCAAACCCTGCCGAGCCAGCTCAAGATAAAAACAAAAAGAGCGATCCGGGCTAACATGTCGGAAGAATAAGCCCCTGCCCACCATACGCGACAAGAAAATCCCAAAGAAGTTTCCCTTTGCCGGGTAAATGGAAGTCGCCCTTTTCCATTCCTAAATTCGTGTATTACAGTAGGCGCAACGCGGCGATAGATTTATTAATCTCAGTGTAATAAAAGCAGGACACGCCACCTCCAAGGTTTTGGATGCACGTTGCGCACGTTAAGTGCATTACGCGTCATAAGCGTCGTCTTCATCTTCTTCACACGCTGCATACCGCGCATGGCTGCCGCCATCTGTCGCTTTCCGTCATCGCTGTCGCCGCGCGTCACCGCTATCGGCACCTGTCGGCGCTATCGTCTTCCGTCATCACGACTACGCGGTAATCGGCCATGCGGCTAGCGCTTCGCTTCCAAACCGCCCCCGGCGGTGGCCTTTATGGGGCGGTTTGGCTTCGAAGCGCTGGGTTGTTTTGCGGCGTTCCTCTATGCCGCCGCCGTGAACTGCGCGACGTGCATCATCACGCATCTCAGCCCCAACGGGGCGAACCAAGGTAGCCCAAGGCAACGCCTTGGGTTACCGCAACT
>CAZZWT010000012.1:10886-20589 GCA_964657775.1 uncultured Candidatus Methylacidiphilales bacterium
AAAATGGGGCGCGCTTAGATCGCCCTTTCAGGGCTTGCGATCTTCAATCCTGGAACCTAGGGCGTTGCCCTAGGCTGCCCTATTGCGCCCCGTTGGGGCTCTTGACGGCTTGATTCGAGGCAGCTCCTCAGGCTCGTGAAGAGCGCCGGAAGAGTTTCAGCGGAGCAGCCGCCAACTTCCACCAGAGCAGCTAAAGCAGTCGCAAATCTGGTCGCATTTGCGCCCAGAACAACGTTACCCCGAGCAGTTCCTTTTGATCTTCACCAGCTTTGCAAAAGGCTCCGAAGGTAGCCGTCAATCTCCGGTCAATGTCGGACTTACCTCAGTAACTCACCACAATCCCCAAATCCGAGCGCGAGCCGTGGTCGTTATCGAGGCCGGTGCTGAGTAACTGGAAGCCGTAGTCGAAGCGCACGCTGACGTAGGTGTTGATCGCGTAGCGCACTCCGGCGCCGAGGGAGGAGAGCGGAATCTCGCTGGCTTCGCCGGGCAGCAGGTCGTGATTCTTCGCGGAGCCGTAATCCCAGAAGCCGATGAACTGCAGTTGATCGTGCAGCTCGGGATGGCCAAAGAGCTCGCCGATGCTGACGGGCGGTGTGCGCACTTCCGTGCTGAAAATAAACCCTTCGTCCGAATTCACCTCGCGCTCATCGTAGCCGCGGATCGTGTCGTAACCGCCGAAGCCAAGCTGCTCGCTCGGGGCCAGGTTGCCGTTGGAAAACTGCAGCGTGGCGCGCAGAATCAATGTCCAGTCGCCCGGCAGGCGCGTGTAGCGCGAGAGATTCAGCGTGTCGTAAACATAGTCCGACGTCGCGCCGGTGTGGGCCATCGCGAAGGCCGCATCGTTGTTGTTGCCACCCCAGTTGCCTGGGCTGAGATAGCACTGGTCATCGATCGTGGTCTGGCCGTATTTGTCGGTTTCCGTGCCGTCGTAGCCGAGGAAAAATTGGTCCACATCGTAGAGCGTGCCGCCGGCGGGCAGGCTGCCGAATTCGAGCGCGTTCTTGTTATATTTATAATCGAAGCCCGCGCCGACGCTCTGCTTGTAGGTGACACCGAAGTCGCTGCGCCAGGTCGGCAACGGCACGACGTAACGTCCGCTGATCTGGTAGCTGCGGCCTTGGATGCCAATGAGCGGCGGGACCTCGCCTTTCGTGTCGGTGTAGCTGCCGAAAAACGTCAGGGTGTGGCGCCACGGCAGCGGCACGATGTAGCTGCCCGCGTGGGCGCGCAGACTGTTGCCGTCGCCGCTGGTGGTGTACTGGTAATTGAGCTGCTGGTTCAGCCCGAGCGCAAAGGCATCGCCCCAATTGAAACCGGCTTCATAGCGGTCAAAGCCGGTCGAGGCGTTGCCGCTGTCCTCGTAGCCAGCGTAGAAGCGAGCAGGAAAGCGGTCGGTGGTTTTCAACTCGATGGTGGTCGCGCCCATCCCCTCGCCGGGATGATAAATCACATTCGTGGTGTGGAAGGAATTGCTGTTAAGCCAGTCGAGATCATCGAGCAATTGCGAGGAGCGAATTTCATCGCCCGTCTCGACCGAGATGCTGCGATCGATTGTCGCGCTCGGCACCCACTTGTTGCCGGAGACGGTGACTTTTTCCAGCCGGCCCTCCAGCACGATGATCTGCACGGTGCCGGTGGTGATGTCCTGCTCGGGCACGATGACGTCGACCACGGGACGGTCGTGATGGCGGAAGAAAAGGATGACGTCGGCGATGAGCTTGTTCAGGTCGCCGCGTGTGAGCTTCTTGCCGATGTAAGCGGAGGCCATGGTCGTGAAAGTCGAGGCGCCCTGGGGCAGCTTGACGTCGGTGGTCGCCACGCCTTCGGTGTGGACGCCGTTCTTGACGACATCGGTCGGCTTGGCCACGAAGACGAGGCCTTTGAGTTTGCCGAGCAACACGGCGTCATCCGAATCGGCCGCGGGCACCGGCAGCGTGGGCAACGGCTTGGCCGGCGCGACGGGCGGCACGGCCTTGGGCGCGATGCGATCGTAATCCTGCGCGTTAGCGGGGCCGGCCAGCAACGCAGTGCCGAGAACGAGATGAAGGAGAAACCTCGGCAAAAGATTCCGCGTCACGATTCGGTCATCCTGAACTTGTCGAAGGATCAGTTCGGCTTCCTCGGTGGCAGGGCCAACAGAACTGATCCTTCGGCTTCGCTCAGGATGACCCATCGCGAGTTTTCTGATCGTCGCAGTGGCGTCCATTAGTCGTTTCATAGCCCTGCCGCCTTGGCTAGAGAGTCACGCGAGTCGGGGCTGAAGCCCTGATTGAATGCCGTCTGCACTTGCGGCGGAGGCGGACCCGCGGAGGCTCGGCCACCGCCGAGTGTCACGGTTTGTCCAGGCGCGATCATCGCGCTCGGTCCCTTGATGATGGGGCCGTTGGCGTAGGCGGTCGGCTGGGACGCCGCCGCAGCAACCGCCGCGGCGCTGGCCGACTGGCTGTCGGGCCCCGGCGTGGTGGAGGTCGATGAAGGGGTCGACGATGTCGTCGTCGTGGAGGAGTTATCCGTCGAAGTTGAACTTGAGGTTGAGGTCCCCGTCGAGGCTGCAGCGGTCGTGACATCGGATAGCGCCGTGCTGAGTGAATCGAGGGAGCCCACGCCAAGGATCTGATTCAACTGCGCCTGCACGACGGGCGGCGGCGGCACGCCGGGTGAGCCGCCCACGGTGACCGACTGGCCCGGCGTCACCGCCGTTGCGCCGATGTCCGGATTGAACGACGAGCTCTGCGCCACCGTAGGCGCCGTATCCGCGCTGGAGCTGGTTTGTGAATCGCCACCGGACGAAGCTCCCGGTGCGGGCGTGCTATCGATCGACTCGTTCGGGTTGATCGACGTGACATTGATATCGGTATTGGGTGGCGGGGGCGGCGGCGGCGTCACCGTGCTGGCAGTCACCACAATGGCAGGATTCACCGGCCCCGACGGGGGAGGCTCGGGAGACGGCGGGGTCGTCTGCGCGATGGATTGAGAGACCGGCGTATTCGGCGTGCTGGCGGCGGTCTGGGTTTCGGCGGGCGAGGTAGGCATCGAGGAGGTTCCACCGGCCATCGTCCCGCGCCGCGGCGGATTACCGATGATCAACGCCGCAACGTTGGTCGCAGCCTGGGCGAAGGTATAGTTCGCCGCCGAGAGCCCGCCGCCATCAATCTCGTAATACCCCTGCGGAGCGCTGGGGGTTGCCGCCGTGCTAAAGAAGAGACTTCCTGTGGTGGAATTTGCAGCCGTGTCCGTGCCGACGAAACCGACCACCGTTCCGGTGAAATTCGGGAACTCGGTTCCTCCCACCGGAACTTGGACTTGGTCGGCGGCATAATACAACGTGGCCGGGTTGATCGAAAACAGCGAGGTCGAGCCGAGAGTCAGCACATAATTGGGATTGCTCAGCGTGCCCAGGTTGGTCAGGTAAGTGCCCACACCGGTAAATTGACCCGCGCCCTGGTAACTTGCCACGCCCGACAGGGTGTCGCCGTTGATCAGTCCGCTCGTGTTATAGGCCAGGGGCGGATCGGGATCGCCGTACGTTTTGCTCTGGCCATTGATGACCGTAACCGTGACCGCGCGCGGTGTGATCGTGAAGCTCGGCGCGGCAGAGTTGATCATCACCAAGTAATTGGGGTTGCCCAGCGTGCCTCGGACGAAGGGGTAATTCCCGACGGGCGCCGTCGGACCGGAGCCGAGTTCATCAAGCGCGCCGGTTAACGTGTCGCCGTTGACCAAGCCGGTGGTGGTATCGGGCGCGGCGGTGGTGTAGGTCAACGCCGGGTCGGTTGAACCGTAGGTCTTGGTTTGTCCCGGATCGGGATTGACTGTCACGGTACGCGGCGTGATGGCAAAGGTCGGCGCCGCAGAGGACAGGATGATGTTATAATTACTATTTGCCAGGGTCCCGAGCGTCGTGCCGTAATTGCCGACACTGGTATAGGTGCCCGAGGCCAGATAGTCAGGCTGGCCAGTCAAAATATCGCCGTTGACCAAGCCGCTCACCGCATTGGCGGGGCTGGTCGTGTAAGTCAGCACCGGGTCGGGCGTGCCGTAAATCTTGCCCTGCCCCGCGTCGGGCAGGACAGTCACGTCGCGCTGGGTAATCGTTAGGTCGCCGTTGGTAAAATCGAGGATGTAGCCCGGCGCTGCCGTCACCGTTCCCTGCCCGATGTCCTCGCCGTAAACGCCGACGTTCGTTTCGGGTGTGACGAGATCGGGCGTGCCCGAAACCAAGGCAGGGCCTCCGGGCCCGCTGGTGATCGTGTAAGAAAAGACCGGCGTGCTGCCGTAAATGTTGGTCGCGTTGTTCGCTTGGACGCTGATGTATTGGCCTTCAAACGCGCCGATGTCGGAACTGGTACCGGTAAATTGGCCTGGCGTTCCGCGAAAGATGCCGCGTTGGTCCGGCGCGCCAATGAAGCCCGGGTCACCGGACTCGAGCGAGACGCTCGTCTGCAACAGCGGCAGGGTCGGGGTCATGCCCCCGTAAAGACCAAGCGGTCCCAGCTCGTTCGTGATGCTGCCGTTGAGCAGGATGTCGCCCGGGCCGCTGGGGACAAATCCGCCCGCGTTGCCATTCTGGCCGTAGAGGTTGTATCCGTTGTCAATCAGCGTGCTGCCGCCGCCATCGACGTAATCGGATTCGCCGCTGAAATCGGTGTTGCCCGCGAGAATGGTGTCGTTGATGCTGACTGAGGCCGTGCCGCTGCTGACCACGGTGGAGTAAATCGCCCCGGTCCCGGAGTTTCCGGAGAGGGTATCCTCCTTCAGCGCGAACGAAGCGCCGCCGCCGAAGCCGGCTTCGGCGTAGAGCACGCTGCCGTTGACCGCCGAATTCGAGGTAAAGGTGCTGTCCTCGATAAACACCGAGTTGCCGCCGCCCGAGATGCTGACGTTCATGATCGCCGCACCGCCGCTGGCGGAGTTGCTGGCGAACGTGCTGTTGGTAATCGACACGCTGGCGCTGGAGTTCTGCGTGTAAACCATGAGCGCGCCACCGTAGCCGGAGTTACCGGATCCCGATGTCCCCGTGGATCCCGCGCCGTTGCCACCCGTGAAGACGAGATGATCGAGCAGAACGTTGCCGCCATCGATTTCCATGATGCGGGTGCTGCCTTGGCCGTTCAGGGTCGCGCCGTTACCGAAAAGGGTCATGTTCTTGTTGATGAGAAGCTGGGTCGCCAGCCCATAGCTCGCGCCGGGCGTGAGGTTGAGTTGCCCGCCGGACGCGATGGCGTCGATGCCATTTTGGACGATGCCGGCGGCGCCCACGAATACCTGGGAAGCGGTGCCGCTGAGTGCGCCGTTGAGCAGGATGGGCTCCTCCAGTTGGAGCGTGGGCGCATCGAGAAGCAGGTTGCCGGTGTTGGAATTTCCACTCGCATCGAGCACGTTGAAGAGCGTGATGCTGTTGGAGGCGGTGATGGTGACGTTGGCGCCATTGAGCGCGCTGACGATGGCCGATGGGTCGATGGCCGCACCGGCCAGGTCCGTACCACCGCCGCTGATGATATCGACGTCGGTGGGATCGATGAGCAGGTTGCCCGTGGTGCCATGCGGTGCGGTGAGATCGACCGTGCCCGTGAACTGGACCTGCGCGCCGGAGATTTCCGCGTTGCCGCCGACGCCGCCCTGGCCACCCTTGGCGACGATCTGGCCGGTGTGGCTGACCGTGCCGGTCGTGCTCTTGACCGTGACCGTTCCGCCCTTGCCGCCCGCTGCGGTGGCGGAGGCGTCGAGCATGCCGGCATTACTGACCTTGCCCGAATCGCTGGTGAGCCAGATGTGGCCGCCTTGATGACTGACCGTGGTCGCTCGAATCGTGCCGAGGTTCTGCACCGCCAGGCCGTAGATGTTACCGTTGGCCGCCTTGAGTTCCGCCGCCGCCGCCGTGATGACGCCGCCGTTCTTGACGCCCGTTTTTCCGCTCGCACTGGTGCCGACGGATGAGGGGCTGACCGTAATCGTGCTGCCGTCGGCATTGGTTTGCGCGAGGAGCACGTCGTTCGCGGCGATCAGGCCGGCCGTGCCCTTGGGTGCGGTGATCGTGCCCTCGTTATCGACCGCGCGGCCGATAAGCGCGACGTTGCCGCCGAGCGCGGTGATCGAGCCCAGATTCTGTACGCCTGCGTCACTCGAACCGGTGAAGTGGAGTCGGCCGGAAAGGAAATCGGCGTTCCTGATATCGCGCGTGCTGGCGGTGAAGGCGTTCGCGTTGATCACGCCGCCCGGGCCGACGATGATGCCGTTGCCGTTGATAAGATAGACCTGCCCGTTGGCCGAAAGCGTGCCGTTGATGAACGACGTCTGCCCGCCGAGCACGCGGTTCAGCGCGGCCGAGTTCGCGCTCGGTTGCAGGAACGAGGTCGACTCGCCCGAGTTGATCGAGAAGGTCTGCCAGTTGATGATCGCGGTCGGACTCGTCTGGTGAATGGTGACCGCGGCAGTGCCCTGCCCCGCAATGGTGGCCGAGCCCGCCGCAACCGCGCCACCGGTCGGGTTGGCGGAGAGACAGGTGGGCAGGAGTGCCACGAGAGTGCTGGTCGCCCACGCGAGCTGGAGTGGGCGGAGGCGAAAGCTCATAAGTGGATGCCCGAATTGCCGCACGTCAAGTATCGCTTTAACACTGAATATCAAAATTTTATAGTCTATTTTACTATTTTACTAGAATCAGTGTGGAGGACGCACGTGACAAGTAATCATGGAGGTTATCGGCTACCCGGAACGGTCCTTAACGACAGACTGGAAGGAACTGCCGAAATGATTCAGGGAAGGAAATTTCCCAGCCGGTCCGGTGGTGGCGGCATCTTTGGTGGAAAGCCGTATTCGGCATCATTGGTCACCACAAGATTGTAAGAATAGTTGAGGCCTTGCTCGATGTCGCGGTCCGTGTAGGAGGTGGCATCGGCGGGCAGCACGGCGATGAGCTTCGCCGGTCCGCCATTGACCGTGCGCTTAATCAGGAAAGCAGTGCGAGAATCGGGGTCGTCCTCCCACTGCAGGAACATCGCCCCGTCTTGCGCGGTCACGGTGAAGTTTTTTCGCAGCTTGGCCAGATGGCCCTGCACGTCGATGGAATCGAGTTGCGTCGTGGCGGAAGGCGCTTTGTCTGCCGGCGTGGAAATCGTGATGAGGCCCTTTGCCGGCTTCGGCCCGAGGACCACGCGCACGTTCGCTCTGCCCTCCGCGCCGGTTTTGATCACGAGCTTCCTTTTCGGCGTGGATTTCGGGCCGGTGGCGGGCAGGAACTTCGCCTGTTCCAGGCTGCATTCGATCTGGAGCTCCACATTGGGCGCGGGCGCGCCGCTGGGATCCAGGACCGTTATCTCCAATATCTGGTCTAGCGTGGTGTTGGGGAAACCCCGCAAAAGTTCCGGCGCGCGGATGGAATACGACCCGGTTGCACCCCGCGCTGAAGGAGAAGTGCCCGGCGACTTGGCGGGGGGCGCGAGCACGATGTTGGGAGCTTCGCCGGGAGGTGGCAATTTGATTTCAGGGGATAAATTCCAGAGCTTGAGCGTGCCGTCCTCGCCCACGGTGTAAGTCCCATTGCTTTGCGTGGAGAGACAAAAGGCCGTGATGGGCCCGGTGTCGAAGCGATGGATTTTGAAGGGACCGCCGAGTTGCGAGTAGGTGACGGCCGAGCCGTCCGCTTGCGCGACGAATCCCGACTCCACCTCCACCCACCAGGGAAACCGCGCGCCATTGACCTTGAGCACCGGCGCGATGTGTAAAAAGCGGGCAACGGAGAGTTCGTTGAACCAGCTACCGGGCGGCGGATCCTGCACCACCTCGGGCTTGTCGCCGCCTTCGGCGTTCCAGATTTCGCCGATTTTCGCCTGCGACCGAACGTAGATGTATTTGCCGTCCGGCGAGAAAATGAGTTCGACCGCAGGGGGCGCGCCGATGGTGAATTGGCAACTCTCCGCACCTGTCTCCAGATTGAAAACCACGACCTTGCCATGTTCGCCGTCAGCGACGGCAGCGGTTTTCCCCCCCTCGGCCGCAGCGAGCAAGTTAATCGGCCAAGGCGCATGATAAATAATCTGGCCGGGAGGCGCGCCATCGACCGGACGCACCAGCACGTTGCCGGTTTTATCCGCAGCCACGATGGATTGCCCACCATTGAAAAACGCGACATCGAAGGCGGCGCCAGGAAGACGATCGGCCTTCCCGAGTTCGTGATGAGTCGCCAGGTCGAAGCAGCGCACATCGCCATTCTGGAAAACCGCGGCCAAGAGGCCGCCTTGCGGCGCTTCCACGATCGCGACCGCGCCTTGCAAACCATCCATTACGGTCACGCCCTCGCCCGGGGGAGGAGCGGCAGCCTTCTCGTTCACGCCGGCGTAGATTCCGCAAAAGTCGATCTCCCCATTCTGGCCCGTGGAAAGAATCGGCTGGAAGCTGACCGCATTCGGCGGTGCGCTTGCGTAGCGGGATTCCCCCGGCTGGGCTTTGCCGATGATCTGACTCGAATACTGCCATTCGCTGGAGAAGCCGGACGAGTAGGCGTCGGCATCGGAGATTTTTGCGCCATTTTGATCGAGGTAACGCACGCCCACACCTCCGCCCCGTTTCCATCCGCTGACCAAATACGTTGCCCCGGAATTGAGCGGCTGCGGCTTGCCCACCAATTCCAAAAGAGGAACATTCCCCGCCTCGATTCGCGTGAAGCTGCCACCCGTCACGGGGCCACCCGGGATCGAAACGGCGGCGCGCACCAAGGCGGGATGGTCCTGCGCCTTTTGCGGCGACGGCGAATAGTAATCGCTGAAGGAATAGCGGTTCATCGCCGCCGCTTCGGGAAAAAGATTCGGCTCGGTGCTCATGGGGACGGCGGGGTCGGTGTAGATGTGTGGCTGGCTCTCCGCCGTCTGCGCGATGGCGCTGAGATAGCGGTCATCGGGTAGAAGGGAAACGGTTGTGGTGCCGCGCGCATTCGCTGCTGGGAGGGTTTTGACGAGGCGAAGATTATCCGGCGCCGGGCCAGCCAGGATTTGCAAGTTCAGGCGACCGTTGAGCGAAGGCAGATCGACCCCCGAGGTGGAGAAGCGAGTGGACTCCGCCGCGCGGGAATTGGGATCGAAACGCACGACCATGTCCCACGCCACCGGAAAATCGGCACCGGCGGCGGGCGCCGAGGTGTCGCGCCAGACGACCGGCACCAAACCGACCGGCGGCTCGTGGAGCAGCCCCTGCAGACGCAGGATATCGGTGCTCATCGTCGTGGCATCGATCTGCAATCCGCTGGAAGTTGGTTTCTGGAGCAGCGCACCGAGTTGGCCGAGATCGTTCTTGAGCCCAAGCTCCAATAAGAGTTGCCCGATGCGGTGCACTTCCTCCGGCGTGATGCTGACCTCGAAATAGACTCCCGCGAAAATGGGCTGGGGATTGCTCCAGTCGCGATCCAGTTGCTGCAAAGCCGCCTTGGCGAAGAGCGTGGCCGCGGCGGTCTGATTGGCCTCGAGCGCGACCTCGCCGACGTGGGCGACGACCAACGTCGGGTTGTCAGGCATCGATTGCGTCCGCGATTTGGCCGGATCGGTCATGATGGGGATGAGCGAGGTGGCGTCGTCGGGCAAACCCGCTTGAATGAGTTCGCCGGCAAGCGCGGCCACGTCCTCCACGGATGGCAGGTACAGATTCGGCTGCGGCATGGCCCGCATGGGCGAAGGAGGCGGGCCAGGCCGGTTGGGTGGCAGCACCGGCGGGG
>CAZZWT010000013.1:0-20531 GCA_964657775.1 uncultured Candidatus Methylacidiphilales bacterium
CGGCCTCATGCTCGGCGAACAGATCAAGGGCGACCCGGCCATCGCGTCGACGCGCCTGATCATGCTCACCTCGCTCGGCAACCAGATGGACGCCGAGGCGATGAAGAAGGGCGGCATCGAGGCCTGCGTGCTCAAGCCGGTGAAGCAGTCGCGCCTCTTCAGCCGCATCGCCGAGATCATGGCGCATCACACCCCGCTCGCCCGCAAAATCAGCGCGTCCGGTTCGGTCAAGCTTTCGCTCCCGGTGGCGCCGTCCGCGACGGAAGCCAAGCCGGTCCGCATTCTCCTGGCGGAAGACAACGTCATCAATCAGAAGGTCGCGGTCGGCCTGCTCCACAATATGGGCTACAAGGCCGACGTCGCCAACAACGGGCTCGAGGTCCTATCCGCCCTCGCACTGCGGCCCTACGATCTCATCCTGATGGATTGCCAGATGCCGGAACTCGACGGTTACGAGACGACGCAGCGCATCCGCGCCACTCCGGAGTATGCGGGCATCCACATCGTGGCCATGACCGCCAACGCCATGCGCGGCGAAAGCGAGAAGTGTATCGATGCGGGCATGAACGATTATCTCAGCAAGCCGGTGCGTCTGGAAGCGCTCCGCGATATGGTCGCGCGCTGGTTGCCGGTGGAGAAGAAGGAATTGGGGAAATAAGTCTTACCAGGCTCATTTCTGCCCGAGGCTTCTGAGCCACGATGCGCCCGCACCGATTTGGTGCCACGTGTAAAGATAGGCATCGCCGGTGCGGTGCAGGAAAATTTTCCACGCGGCGGCGTCATGCGCCAGCAACGCGAAGAGAATGAGAAAGAAGATGAGGTTGATGAGGAGGATGACGACGGCCGAAAAGATGAAGCCCTGGCTGGTGAGATCGGTCTGGCCGGTGTGGAACATGCTGACGGTGAACGTAAGGTGGAAGCACCACGCGATGCCGAGGCCGAAGTAGAGGATCGGCTGGTAGGCCGCGAGCGGATACCAGAAGTCGACCGAGAGCCAGAGGCCCATCCAGATGATGGCGTAGAGCGGGATGAAATAGGGCGCGAGGGTGATCCACCAGTTGACGCGATCTGTGACGACGTGGCCTCCCTTGGCGCTGACCTGGAACGCGGAGATTTTGCCGCCGGCGATCATGGCCGCGAGCGCGTGGGTGAACTCGTGGCCGAGCACGTAGAGCCACATGGTGCGTGAGATGAAGAAGAAAACGATGAGCCAGGCGAGCACGCCCGCGCCGAAGGCGATGACCCACGACTCGCGGTACGATCCGGCACTGGCGGCATTTCGGGCGAGATCGCTGATCGTCCAGATTTCCCCGGCGACGAGCGGCACCAGCAGCAGGGCGATGACGAACTTGAGGAGTTTGACGGCCATCGATTCCTAGAGAAGACGCTCGGGCGGGAGATGTAAAGGCGGGGGTCGGCGGGTTTGACGGAATTACGGAATTTTCGGAATTAACGGAATTGGGGAGAGGCAGGGAGGCAATTTGGATAATGATTTTAATGATTGGGAGGATGGGAAAACGGGTTGGGCTCACCTCCGCTCCAATCTTCTTAGTCATGACCATCATGATCCAAACCTTCCCCTTCAGAATTCCGTTAATTCCGTCAAATTCGAGCGCGTTGCTTAGAGCAGATCGACCGGGTCGACATCGAGGGTCAGCTTGATGTCATCCGGCCAGGCGCGGTCCATGAAGAGGGGGCGCAGCCTGGGCGTCACGGCCATGATGCGGCGGGTGCGCAGGAAAAGCTGGAAGCGGTAGCGCTCCTCGATGCGTGCGATGGGCGCGGGGGCGGGGCCGGTAATTTCGGTTTCGGGCAGGTCGAGTTTCTCCAATTCCTTGGCGAGATTTTCGAGCACGAAGAGCGTTTTTTCCTCGCTGCGCCCCCGCGCGGTGATGAGGACGAAGCGCTCGTAGGGCGGGTAATGGAGCTTGTGGCGGAAGTCGAGTTCCTGCTCGACGAAGCCGGCGTAATCGTGGTGGCGCGCGAATTGGATCGCGGGGTGAAACGGCACGCGCGTCTGCACGAAAACCTCGCCACGCACCGCGCCGCGCCCGCTGCGGCCGGAGACCTGCATGAGCAACTGGAAAACCCGCTCGCTGGCGCGGAAATCGGGGATCTGCAGCGCGAGGTCCGCATTGATCACGCCGACGCAGGTGACGCGCGGGAAGTGAAGCCCCTTCGCGATCATCTGCGTGCCGACGAGAATATCGATCTTGCCCTCCGCGAAATCGCCCAGCGTGCGCGAGTAGGCGTCCTTGCCGCGCATGCTGTCGGCGTCCATCCGCTCGATGCGCGCCTTCGGGAAGGCGTCGTTGAGCGCGTGCTCCACTTTTTCCGTCCCGCTGCCGACGTACTTGTAGGGCGCGTGGCCGCACTGCGGACAGGCGTGCGGCACCGGGCTGGCGAAATCGCAGAGGTGGCAGCGGAGGCGATCGGCGCGGCGGTGATAGGTGAGCGAGACGCTGCAATTCGGGCACATCTCGACGTAGCCGCATTGCGTGCAGGAGAGTGACGAGGAGTAGCCGCGCCGGTTGAGGAAGATGATGGCCTGCTCGTGGCGATCGATGCGCGTCTGGATCGCTTCCACCAGCCGCGGCGCGAGCAACAGCGGCGGCTCGCCCTTCCTGGTGGAGCGGATGTCGAGCACATGGGTAACCGGCATCTGGCCCTCCTCGACGCGCTGGAGCAATTCGACCAGGCGGTACTTGCCCTCCTTCGCGTGGTGGTACGACTCGAGCGATGGCGTGGCGCTGCCGAGCACGACGGGCACGCGCTCGAGATGCCCGCGCATGACGGCGACGTCGCGCGCGTGGTAGTGGGGCGATTCCTCCTGCTTGTAGGAATGCTCATGCTCCTCGTCGATGACGATGATGCCAAGATCGGTCAGCGGCGCAAAGACGGCGGAGCGTGCGCCGATGACGATGCGCGCGCGGCCGCTGCGGATGTGCTGCCATTGGTCGTGGCGCTCGCCGCTAGAGAGATGGCTGTGCAGCACAGCGACGCCGACTTTCTGCCCGAGGAACCGCGCGCGAAAATGCTCGACGGTCTGCGGCGTCAGCGCGATTTCCGGCACGAGGACGAGCGCGCTTTTGCCGAGGGCGAGCACCTGCTCGATGGCCTGCAAATAAATCTCCGTCTTGCCGCTGCCGGTAACGCCGTGGAGCAGAACCACGCGCGGTTTCTCTCTTTCCTTCAACGCGATTTCCTCGCTCACGATCTTCATCGCGGCGAGTTGCTCGGCATTCAGGAGGTGCGGCGCCGACTGGGCCACGGGCGAGTTGAGGTAGGGATCGCGGTCCTGCGTGCGCGCCTCGATTGAGACGAGGTTGCGCTCGGCCAGGCCGCGCCACGCCGCCGGGCTGACAACCTGGCCGAGATCGGCGAGCCAGCCGGGTCCGTGTTCCTGGAGGAAATTCCACGCGGAGAACTGCGCCTTCGCTCGCTTGAGCGCGGGGACGATCTCCTCCGGCAACACATCGACCAGCGGCTCGACCCAGAGGCGTTGCTTGAAGGCGGCATCGGCGCGGCGCACGGCCTGGGGCAGCACGCTCATCAGCGCGACGGCGAGCGGCGCGCAGTAGTATTGCGCCATCCATTGCGCGAGCTGGATGAGAATGGGCGGGAGGAACGAGCGCTCGCCCAGCACCTCGACGAGGGCCTTGAGCTTGCGCGTTTTCCCCTGATCGGTTTCCGCCTCGGCAGGGAACTCGACGACGTAGCCGACGATTTCGCGCGCGCCAAACGGAATGCGCACCTTGGCGCCGAGCGTGACCTGCGCCGCGAGTTCGGCGGGAATCTCGTAATCAAACGCCTGATCGAGCGAGACTTCAGGAACAACGCGGGCAATGCGAACCATGGTGTTGCTTAACCTAGCAAGTTTGGCCTCCCCCCATGCGAGACATCTCGAGACCAGGTGAGACTATGTGAGATGAGGTGAAACAGGGTCAGACGGATTTGGCAGCTGTTGGCGATGGACGTTGAGGGACGGTAGGTTAGCTGGAGTTGGGCAAATAGAAGCTTTTGACATAACAACAATAAGTTAACATCTATAACACAAAAGTCAATCGATTAAGGAGACGATTTTTGCGATGAGCACACGTGACTGCCCGAAATTACCGACGACACGATAGCGCGATATCTTGTTCTGGGATGGACGCTTACTGCGTCCAGTTCGAGAGCCAGGCGTTTGTCAGCGAATTATTTGCCTGCTCTTGGGTGTAGGTTATGCCGCCCGTCGACCAGAGGTCGAAAAAGCCATTGCCGTTGAACGGATACGAGGTCGTGCTGTTGCCAGTTGCGTATCCGTACGCGACTTTGAACGGATCACGAACGTAGGTCGATGTGGATGCGCTGGGAGCTGTCCCAGCAGTCGTCGTAATATTGCCCAGCATGGTGGCCTTGAACTGCATGTACGACTTGTTAACGCCGAGAGCCGTATCGAGGAAATTGGTCTGGCCCGAAAGAGCGAAATAGAGAGTCTGCGCATTTTGTTGGTAGACCCCTGCCGCGGCATTTGCGTCAACAGTCGCGTAGTTATTTGTCAGCAGATTTACCGCCGTGGTGAGCGGGTAGATGCCATTGTCCGTCTTGTAGCCCTCGAGCGCCGTGCTCATAGCCGAAATTTCCGCATTCGCCCGGCTACGCTGTGCCTTCTTAATCACACCGATGCCGGCGTTGATCAAGAAGGCGGCGAGGATAGCTATGATGGCCATTACCACCAGCAGCTCGATCAATGTGAAAGACTGAATCCCGGGTGCGCGACGCGCAGACTGAGTTACGGCGGTCTTGCGCATAGCTTTTAGTACGTGTGGACCCAATTGCTTGCGGCGTTCAGAGTGGCGGAGGCATTGCAATTGGCCCAGACTGCGATACCCGCAGTCGTCGTTCCCCCACCTGCTTGGGCAGCGGCATTCCAAGTCGTAGCACTAAAGTTAGGCAAGGTCGTCAAGCTGCTAGGCGTAACGCCTATTACACCACAGTATTCGGCATCCGTGGCGAGATTGAAATAGAGTTGAGTCGTATTTGGAGGCAGAGGATTCAGCGGGCCGTCTTTCGAATCCACATCAGAGGCTTTGAGACTGAGGAACGCAATCGAGCGAGTGTTCGCCGGGACAGCCGGGGTTGTCGCAACACCGTTATGCGGTGCGATGTTTCCGCTGAGAGACTGGGTGAGATATCCCCAATGGGTAGCATCGGAGTCACTAATAAACGCAGCCGACGCAGTCGTAGCTCCCGAAACGGCGACCGGATATACGCTGTACTCCGTATAATAAGCGAGGCACGCAGTCTGAATTTGCGTTGCCGTATTGGCGGCTTTCGCCTTTTTCGCCTGTTTAATAACATTGCCGGCGATGCCAAGCACCGCGCCAGCGAGAATCGCTATGATCGCTATGACCACCAGCAGTTCAACGAGAGTGAAGCCGGAGACTCGGCACGAGCGGGAGACAACGGAAGAGCGATTCATGGATGGACGGTGTATAAATGGATTACAGCTTAAACTTAAATTACCCCACCAACGACTTTTAGGCGAGAGGTTTCCCGCTTTTTTCCGTTAGGGGCACAGTCACGGTTGGAGCGGTCGCGAGGGGCGGCCCGGTCGGCACGGCGGGGGGCGAGGCGGGATCGAGCTCCTTTTCCAGCCGCTCGGCGACCCACTGCTTCAACATGCTCTGGTAATTGAGATAGCGTTGGCGGGCCAGGCGCTTCAGGCGCGAGAGCATGCGCGGGTCCATGCGCAGGGTGATGGTGGTCGATTCGTTGGAATCGGTGCTGACGAGCGAGGTGTGCATCAGGGTCAGGCCGATCTGGTGCCCTTCCCAAAAGCGGGCCTCCTCCTCAAGGTTGGCGAAGCGCGGAATGGACTCCCACTTGCTGACGACGGCGAGGCTCATCAGATCATCTCCTTGCCCTTGCGCTCGTAGAAGTAGGTTTCCTCATCGGTCATCAAGCGCGCGGCGACGACGCGGACGATCTTGCCGGTGGAGGTGTAGACGGCAAAGATACGCGCGCCGGCGCTGCTGCTGCCGAGGCTGAAGAAGCGGTTCTGCTCCACAAATCGGGTGGAATCGGGCAGGAGGCGGAGGCTGAACGGGTCCTCAAAACTTTCCGAGATCTCGTTGGACGAGAGCTGGGTGGATTTGTAGAGGGACCAGTCGAATTCCATGGGCGAGCCAGCCTAGAGGCTATCCAAAAAATAGTCACGAACCGCGTGACGGCGAGGCGCCTTCACCCTGCAGGCCGGGATGGTGGGAAGCGAAAGATGGGAGCCTGTCGCGCGATTCGAGGAACCCGGCAGAAAGTACCGAATCACGATTCCGTCATCCTGAGCCTGTCGAAGAACCAGTTCGGCCTTCTCTTCGGCAAGGCAGGCGAAACTGAGCCTTCGGCTTCGCTCAGGATGACCAATTGTGTCTAGGGTACTGTTGCAGAGGTCGTCTGCCGGACAATTGCTGTCCTGCTCATTTTCGCCGTACACTGAATTTGATCGAAGGAGGTACTGGCTTCACGAGCGCCGCTGGGATTTTACTTGTTTCAGGGTCGGTTTCGTCTGATGTAAATCCCCATGCAGTTTTGGCCAAACGAGCGAGCGGACTGGACGCAATGGGGTCGGCGCCCGCTCGATTTCCCGACGATCTCCTGGCTTGCTGCCGGGGGATTGGCGCTGCTCGGTTGGGTCTACCTGATCGTTATCCAGCATCCGCCGCCCGACTTTCCGCGCGGCGGGGATGCGATGGCCCGGCGGGCACTGGTACGCCAGAATTACCGAGTCTACTTTCAGGCGGTGGCGCTGGCGAAAAGCGTCGTCCCCGGCGCGCAGGGTATGAGATGGTCCCACACCGTGCTGGACCCGCAAAGCCTGCCCGGCGTGCTGAAGCATGGGCTCTGGTATGCGCAGGGCTTTGCGGAGGTGCCGGCCCCTTCGGGAAGCTTCACGCGGCAGCAGTGGCGCATCTTTTTTACGCCCGGGGCGGAGAAGCCGCTCTATTTCCAGATGGGGAACCTGGAGTTCGGCGATGCCCGCGCGGCGGCGCAGGCGGTCAACGAACAAGACGAACCTTAATCGCGGCACGAGCACCGGCATCCTATGGATTTCCAGCGCCGCAAGCTCGCCCTCTGCCTGTGGATCCTGGGCCTGGGCATGCTGGCGGCGCTGGGTTGGGATGGGTGGCAGGAGGGGGTCGTCCACGCGCGGTATCCCTACAACACTTTTCTCTATACACCGGAAGCGCGCTTTTCGGATTTTTCGGATTCGCTCTACATGGCGTGCCTGCCGAATCCCTATGACGACCCGAACGCCTTTTACCTTCCCCTGGCGTGGGTCGGGCTGCGCGGGCTGGCGCCGTGGCCTTGCACGGTGACTTGGGCGGCATTTCTTTTTATCTGCCTCGGCGGGCTGATCAACCTGCTTTTCCTGGCCTTGCGCAAGGTGCTGGTCCATCCGGGCAAGAGGCTGGGCGTCGCTTTCCTGCTCGTCGCGCTTTCTTACCCGGTGGCCATCTGCGTGGACCGGGGAAATATTGAGATCCTGCTGGTGCTGCTGGTGGCGGCGACGCTCTATTTTTATCATCGCGCCCGCTACGCGCCGGCGGCGGTGTGCCTGGTTGTGGCGATCAGCCTGAAGCTTTATCCCGCTTTGTTGCTGGTGCTCTTTTGGCGGCAACGGAAGCTGCGCTTGATTGGGCTGATGGCCCTGGCGGTGATCGTGCTTTCGCTGCTGAGCCTGGTGGACCTGGGGCTGCCGCTGTCGGAGACATGGCGCTTGTATCGCGCCGACATGGCGTTCTTCATCCAGCGCGATGTCTACGAAAACTACACGTTGGAGGGAAGCGCCGCGTTGTGGAATACCTACAAAGTGGGCCTGCTCAAGGCGGCGGACTGGGGGCTGATTCCGCCGGTCGATTTCAGCTTCGATGGGCGCTTCATCGCAGCGTCCTACACGGTCTATACCGCCTTCATGCTCGCGGTGCTCCTCGTCTTAGTGCTGCACGCCAGCATCATTGAAAAAGAGGCCTCGCGCTGCGCGATCCTGCTGCTGCTGTTCCTGTCGATCTCAACCCCCAACGGAGCGGATTACCGTTTGCTTTTTGTCTGTCTTGCCCTGGCGCTGCATGTGCTGCTGAAGACGCGCAGGCCCTGCGATCTGGGGGTGCTGCTACTGCTCGCCCTCGTCCTCGTGCCGAAGAAGGAATTTTACATCGACTATGTGGGGCAATCGGACGGCGGCGGGGATCAGGTTTCGCTTCAGGTTGTCCTCAATCCGCTCTTCATCTTTGGCGCGATCTCTTGCCTGCGCCGCGATGCGTGGCTTCTTTATGACACCAGATGGAGCCGGCGGCGCCTGGGCTTGTTGCTTCGAGGCTTGGGAAAAAAGTGGAACTTCCCTCAATCGGGGACAGTCCCTCCTCAGGTCAGGTGAGGCCTACACCACCGTGCCGCTGCGGATGATGCCGCCCTTCGGCACGACCACAATTCCATCGCGGATGTTGTAGTTGTCGCCGTCGAAGTTCTCCGGCTTGCCTTCGGGGGAGATGCGGACGTTGTCGCCGATGCGGGCGTTTTTATCGACGATGGCGCGTTCGATAAACGTGTTCTTGCCGATGCCGAGCGGCGGCAGGCCGCGCGCGATGCCGGCTTGGATTTCCTCCGGCGTCTCGTAATCGTCGTGGCCCATGATGATGGCGTTTTTGATCGTCGAGCCCGCTTCGATCCGGCTACGGATGCCGATGATGGAATGCTCAATATAGGCATCGACGATGATGCAGCCATCGGCGATGGCGGTGCGTTCCAGTCGCGCGCGGACGATCTTGCTGGCCGGCAGGTAACGCGCGTGGGTGTAGATCGGCGCGGCGGTGTCGAAGAAGTTGAACTTCGGCATTTCGTTGACGAGATCGAGGTTCGCATCGAAGAAGGCCTTGATCGTTCCGATGTCCTCCCAATAGCCCTGGTAAACGTAGGAAAAGAGGCGACCGGTGCTGATCAAGTTCGGGATGATGTGTTTGCCGAAATCGACGTGCTTGCCGGCGAGCGCCTTGTCGAGCACGTCGCGGTTGAAGACGTAGATGCCCATCGAGGCCAGCAGCAGGTCGCCCTGCGCAGTGATGCCGAGCTTGTGGCGCATGCCGTCGTCCATTTTCAGCGTGTTGATGAGGTCCTCCTCCTGCGGCTTCTCGACAAAACGAGTGATCCGTTCCTCGCCGTCGATTTGCATGATGCCGAAGGATTTTGCATCTGTGCGACTAACGGGGATGGTGGCGACAGTGACGTCGGCGCCGCTCTTGATGTGCTGCTCCAGCACGGCGCGGAAGTTCATGCGATAAAGTTGATCGCCGGAAAGGATGAGCACGTACTTGTGCGAGGCATTGGCGAAGTGGCCGAGGTTCTGGCGCACGGCATCCGCGGTGCCCTGGTACCACGACTCGCTGCTGGGCGTTTGCTGCGCGGCCATGATCTCGACAAAGCCGCTGGAGAAGTCGTCAAAGCGGTAGCTCTGCTGAATATGCCGATGCAAGGAGGAGCTGTTGAATTGCGTGAGGAGGAAGATGCGCTTCAGTCCCGAGTTGAGGCAGTTGCTGATCGGGATATCGACGATGCGGTACTTGCCAGCGAGCGGTACGGCCGGCTTGGATCGGTCCTTGGTGAGAGGAAAAAGCCGCGTCCCGGCGCCTCCACCGAGAATGACCGAGATGACATCGCGTGCATGAAAAACGGTGGGTCGGGAAGACGAGTCCATCCTGAAACGTAAGCAGTGAAAAGTCGTTTGCCAACTCCAAGTATTTCTTACGGTGGTTAATTCACATTAGCGGAATCCGAGAGTCTGTGGATTTTGACGGATTTACGGAATTAACGGAATTGGCTAAAGGGGAATTTGGATAATGATTATAAGGATCGGAGGATGGACTAAGAACCTGAGCAACCGTTTCCCAATCCCTTGGATCATCATAATCATTATCTAACTGCCTTCCTGCCCTTTCCTAATTCCGTTAATTCCGAAAATTCCGTCATTCCGTCAAAATTCGCTGGCTCGTAACAAACGATCTTCCCTTCGCGATTATATTTCGCCCATGCCTTCTCGCTTAATAATTCGCCCTCGTGATTCCAGCCGCGCAGCCTTGACGCTGCGTGCGGGTCGTGGAAACTAGACGGTCTTATGTGTGGAATCGTAGCCTATCTCGGGGACAAGGACGCGCAGCCTCTCTTATTGGAGGGTTTGCGCCGCCTGGAATATCGTGGCTATGACTCGAGCGGCATCGCAGTGCTGAACGGCAAGGGCCTGGAGATCATGAAGGAAGTGGGCCGCATCCAGAAGCTGGAGAACGGGTTGGCGAGCCATCCGCTGCACGGCAGCCTGGGCATTAGCCACACCCGCTGGGCCACGCACGGCAAGCCGACGAATCTGAACGCGCACCCGCACACGGATGCCTCCGGCAAGCTGGCTATTGTCCACAACGGGGTGATCGAGAATTATGTCGCGCTGAAAAAGAAGCTTGCCGCGAAGGGTTACACTTTCAAGACCGAGACTGACACCGAAGTTTTGGCAGTGCTCATCGGTTTTCATTTCGATACGCTGGACGCCGCGACCGAAAACCGGCTGGAGATGGCCGTGATGGAATCGCTGCGCGAGGTGACCGGGACTTATGGGCTCGTCGCGATTCACGAGGAACAGCCCGACATGATGGTGGGCGCGCGTCGCGGCAGCCCGCTGGTGCTCGGCATCGGGCCGCACGAACACTTTTTGGCTAGCGATGTTTCGGCCGTGGCGGCGCACACGCAGACGGTGGCGCATCTGCGCGACTTCGACGTGGTGACAATCGATCGCACGGGGTATCGCCTGAAGTCGCTTTCGCAGAATATGACGGGGCTGGAAATCAGCACAGTCGATTATCAAAAGGGCGGCGATGAGTTGGGCGACTTCCCGCATTACATGCTGAAGGAAATCTTCGAGCAGACGCTGTCGATCCAGAACGCGGTGCGCGGTCGATTGAACCACGAGGAATGCACGGCGCAGCTCGGCGGGTTGAATTTGAGCCCGCAGGAATTGCGCGAGATCGATCGCATTCTCATCACCGGTTGTGGCACGGCGATGCATACGGGCATCGTGGGCGAGTACATCATCGAATCGCTGGCGCATGTACCAGTGGAAATCGATTACGCGAGCGAATTCCGCCTGCGCAACTCGCCGCTGGATCGCCGGACGCTGGTCATCGCGGTAAGCCAGAGCGGCGAGACGGAGGACACGCTGGGCGCGCTGCGCGAGGCGAAGCGGAAGGGCCATCGCGTGCTGGGCATTTGCAACAACGTGGCGAGCACGCTCGCGCGCGAGACGGATGGCGGCGTCTATATGTACGCCGGGCCGGAAGTAAGTGTGGCGGCGACGAAGTCGTTTACCTCGCAGACGGTGATCTTTGTGCTGCTGGGCCTGCTGCTGGGGCGCATGCGGTATCTTTCCGCCACGCAAGGGCGCGAGATCATCCAGGCCATCGAAGCGCTACCGGACCAGATCACCCACATCCTGCGCCAAAGCGAGCAGATCCGCACCATCGCGGAGACATATCGCAACGCGAAATCGATGCTCTATTTTGGACGCCAGATGCTCTACGGCGTCGCTCTGGAGGGCGCGCTGAAGATGAAGGAGATCACCTACATTCACGCCGAGGGGCACCCCACCGCGGAGCTGAAGCACGGCGTCATCGCGCTGGTGGACGAAAACACGCCGAGCGTCTTCCTCTGCCCGAAGGACGGCGTCTACGACAAGAACATCAACAATCTCCAGCAGATCAAGGCGCGCAAGGGGCCGGTCATCGCCGTTGCCACCGAGGGCGACGAGGACATCCTGAACCAGGCGGACGACGTCTTCTACATCCCCGCCGCACCCGAGTACGTGACGCCGATCCTGGCCGTGGTGACGCTGCAACTCTTCGCCTACCACATGGCCGTCCTCCTCGGCCGCGACGTGGACAAGCCCCGGAACCTGGCTAAGTCGGTCACGGTGCCGTAAATCCTGTCGGAAGCGATGACACCTAAAAAAACCTTTAGAATTCATCGATGAACAGTACGCGCTTAACCGAGAAGATTGGAGGTCTTGTACTTCTCATGTTCTTCGCGACTGGCGGAGCGGGCCACGGCGAGGATTGGATGGTGACCAAGAAAACCTATCGAAATATTCACGTCATCAAGGTCAATCCCGATACGGTTTCTGTAACCTATGACGGTGGAACAGGACGACTCAATCTCAACGACCTTGATTCCCAACTTCAGTTGAAGTTCAAGGACGCTTCGACACGAGCCAAAGAAATCGCAGTCATCGAACGCAATTCAGAAACCGATCCCATCGCCCACCTCGTGGTAAAACTCGCCCAATCGGAGGGCGGGATGTGGAGAAACGGCACCTGTTTTATCGACGAACTACCGGAGGATACCTCTCCAGAAGATCTTGCTGCCAGTGTTCTGCCTAAATGGGGCTACTCTCATTATGATATTATCGACGTCAAACGAATACCAATACCCGATACAATACCATCGGAGAAAGCAACCGAGATCTTATTTCACGCAGGAAGTTCTGACAAAATCTTACTACTCATTCGAGAAGGGAAAAGCTGGTGGAGCCGACCGTATGATTCTGAACTCCGTCGAGTAGTTAGCCCTTAATATCCTACTTCACCCCAAAATAGCAGGCGAACACGCTGTTGCGGTGAAGCACGTCGTACTTGGTGAAGCCGGTCGACTTGAGCAAATCGAGTTGATAAGTGAGCGAGCGCGGCGAGTCTTCCTGGTCGATGTAGGCGAAGACTTTGGCGCGGCCTTCCGGCCCGGCGTAGGACTCGAGGTATTGGCCGTAGCGTTCCCACATCACATCCTGCGCGTCAGCGACGTCGAAGTAAGCGAGGTCGGAGACGTAGAGGCGACCGCCGGGCTTGAGCCAGCGGTGGAATTGCGCGAAGGCTGTTTTCCAGTCGTGGTCATCGCGCAGGTGGTGCAGGACGGCGCCGGCGAGGATGCAATCGAAGGCATTTTCCGCGAAAGGGAGAGCGCGCAAATCGGATTGATAGGTCTGGACGGAGGCAGCCCTGCCGGCGCGGAGACGTTGTTCCGCACGGGTGAGCATGGGTTGGCTCAGGTCGGCGAGATAGCAATGCAAGTGGGGCACTTCCTCCAGGACGCGGAGGGTGAAGTTGCCGGCGCCGCATCCGATGTCGAGCACGGCGCCTTGGGGTGGGAGGTGGCGCTTGGCGATCTGCGCGACCAACTCGAGGATGAGTGGGGCGTCGAGGACGGCTTTCTGTCCGGTTTCGAGGTTGCTGAAGCGTTCAACGTCCTGGTCAAAACGGGCGCGGATTTCTTCGATGGTGGATTTCTTCTCGAGCGGGGTGGTCATGGGTTGGCTTTCGAATGATCGGAATGTAGTGCATGTTGATCTGTTACGGAATTGCTATGACACGATTACGGTATTACGCTTTTGGTATGAACAGCGTTGATCTGCGCGAACTCGAATGCTTTGTCGCCGTGGCAGCGCATCTCAATTTCTCCAAGGCCGCGCGGCAGCTTCATCTTTCCCAGCCACCCCTGACGCGGCATGTCCAGGCGCTGGAAGAGAAGCTGGGCACTCGCCTTTTTCATCGCAATACGCATGCGGTTTCGCTGACGAAGGCGGGCGCGCTTTTTTGGGAGGATGCGGAGGCGATCCTGCGCCACCTGCAACGCGCGACCGAATCGGTCCGCCGTGTGGCCCGGGGGGAAACGGTGCGCCTGCGCCTCGCTTTCGTCGGCGCGTTGCTGGATGCGAAACTGGTGCGCCTGATCCAGCAGTTCCGCGCGGCTCATCCCACGGCCCAAGTGGAGATCGCCGATTTATCCCCAGCGAGTCAACTCGCCGCGTTGCACGCCGGGGAGATCGACGGCGGTTTCATCGGCGCCCGACCCTCTAGGAGCGACAAAAAGCTCACGCTGCTAGCTTAGCATCAGGAGCCTCTTTTATTAGCTGTGCCGGAAAATCACCCGCTCGCTCACCGACGACGCCTGCAATGGCGCGACTTGAATGGATTGCCTTGGGTCATGGTCTCACGGCAAGCGGCCCCGGCCTTCCGCCAGCAGTTCTCGGAGCTGGAGCAGAAGCATGGCCTCGCGATGCGCATAGTTCAGGACTCGGACCGCGTCCCCGCGATCCTCACCATGGTCGGCGCCGGTTGCGGCGTGACGCTGGTGCCGGAATCGGTCCGGCATTTGATCGCGAAGGAAGTTGTCTTTCGCGTCCTGCCCGCGCCGCAGCCGTTGCTTCAGCATACTTTTGCTTTTCGCAACGGAAAAACCTCGGCTGCGCTGGAACAATTTCTTTTCTTGCTCAAAAAGGCCGCAACTTGAATCACGATTCGAGATTTATAGATATTGCTCTATGGTTATTTCGCTCATGCCCTTCATCGTTCGCACCTTCTTCTCAATCATCGCCCTTTTCATTGGGTTGGAAATTCAATCCAGCGCGCAGGATGCGTCGATGGGCGATGCGATCCATGGCAAGGAGGTCTTCACGCAAAGCTGCGCGCTTTGCCATGCCGATGCGCTGGCTGTGGACGGCTCGGCGGTGACCAAGCAAGGTCCGAGCCTCGTCGATGTGTACGGACGCAAGGCGGCGACGGGCGCGAATTATCATTATACCGACGCGCTGACGAACGCGGGGTTGACGTGGGACGCGCCTACGCTGGATAAATTCCTGGCCGGCCCGTCCGCGATGGTGCCAGGAACGAACATGCCGATTAACGTTACGGACGGGCAGAATCGCGCCGACCTGATTGCGTACTTGAAAACGCTCCACGCCCCAGCAGCCAGCACGGCCACTCTCCCACCCGCACTGCAACCGGCCAAGCCAGTCGGCAATCCCGAGGGCGACTGGACCCACGCCGCGCCGGGCGTGAAGCATTACATTACCGTGGCCGATCTGCCGCCCCCCTTCACGACCACTTCTGCCGGTAATGGCCCGCATACGGTGAAGCAACCGGATGGCGCTTCGGTCTCGGTGCCGCCCGGTTTCACGGCGAAAGTTTTTCTTTCGGGACTGCAAAACCCGCGCGTGCTGCGCATCGCCCCCAATGGCGATATTTTCCTCGCGGAGACCGGGCCGGGCCGCATCCGCGTTTTGCGCGCGGCCGATGGCGCGGACGCTCCTTCGCAAAATGAAGTTTTTGCCGAGCATCTGGATCATCCTTTCGGCATCGCGTTTTATCCGCCGGGGAAGAATCCGAAGTGGGTCTACGTCGCGAACAATAACTCGGTGGTTCGGTTCGCTTACCGGAGCGGCGACCTGAAGGCTACGGGGGAACCGAAGATCATCGTGCCGAAGCTATGCGACAGCCACGGCGGACACAGCACGCGCGACATCGCCTTTTCGCTCGATGGCAAGTACCTGTTCATCTCGGTCGGCTCCGGGTCGAATGTCGCGGACGGCATGAGTAAGAAGAGCCCCGAGGAAATCAAGGCGTGGGAGGCCGAGCACGGCTTCGGCGCGGCATGGGATGGTGAGACGAATCGCGCTGATATTCTCGTCACCGATCCCGAAGGCAAAACGCCGCTGCATACCTATGCGACCGGCATCCGCAATGGCGTGGGCATCGCGGTAAACCAAGTGACGGGCGATTTGTGGACCTCGGTGAACGAGCGCGACGGCCTCGGCGATGATTTGGTGCCCGACTATATCACACGTGTGAAAATGGGCGGCTACTACGGCTGGCCCTGGTATTACCTGGGCAACAATGAGGACCCGCGCAAGAAAGGCGAGCGGCCCGATCTCGCCGGCAAGGCGACGGTGCCCGATGTGCTGGTGCAAGCCCACTCGGCCTCGCTGGAAATGTGCTTCTACACCGCGACGAGCGGCGTGTCGGCGTTCCCGGCGGAGTACCACGGCGACGCGTTCGCGGCTTTTCACGGCTCGTGGAACCGGAACAACCGGACGGGCTATAAAATCATTCGCGTGCGCGTGACAAACGGCGTGCCCACTGGCGAGTATGAGGATTTTCTCACCGGCTACGTCGTCGATAATCAGAACGTGTGGGGCCGTCCGGTCGGTGTCGCGGTGGCGCATGACGGCGCGTTGCTGGTGACGGAGGATGGCAACGGCACACTCCTGCGCATTTCGTATGCGGCCGCGCCCTAGACCCGCTCGTATGATCTACGGATGTCCGTGATCAAACATTTTCTGGCAGCAGCCTCGATGCTGGCGCTGCCATCAAGTCTCTTCGCCCAAAGCCTCGGGCCGCGCGATGTGGATCGCCTGCCCGCGACGAAGCCGACGGCGGTGCTCAGCTACGGCACGTTGTCGCTTCAAGTCGGCGAACTGCGCCTCCCCGAAGGCAAGGGACCTTTCCCAGTCGCGGTGGTGATTCACGGCGGATGCTGGACGAAAGGGCTGGCGACGCTGCAGAACACCGCGCCGATCGCGAGCGACCTGACCAGGAGCGGCATTGCGACGTGGAATATCGAGTACCGGCAAGTCGGCGATGACGACGGTGGCTGGCCCGGCACGTTTCTCGATTGGGGCGCGGCGGTGGATGATTTGCGGACTCGCGAAGAGCTATCCGCTCGATTTGTCGCGCGTCGTCGTGCTGGGCCACTCGGCGGGTGCGCACGCGGCGCTCTGGGTCGCGGCGCGAAACCGGCTGCCGGCCGAGAGCGAGATTCGGGGCACCGATCCGCTTCCGGTCAAGGCAGTGGTGGCGATCGATGGCCCGTGCGACCTGATCGGCTTCGTCGGTTTGGATGAACAGGTTTGGGGTTTGCCGGCGACGGTGGGGTTGATGGGCGGGACGCCGGCCCAACAGCCAAAACGCTATGCCCAGGCCTCACCGCAGGCGCTGATGCCGCTGGGCGTGCCGCAATTTTTGATTTCGGCCAATGCGATCAACGCGGGCAAGGCACAGGACTACCAGAAGCTCGCGCAGGCGAAGGGCGACCACGTGGAAATCCTGACGCTCGACACGGGTCACTTCGAGTTGATTGCGCCCGGCCAGGACGCGTGGACGCAAGTGAAGCGCGTGATTCTTGATCACGCCTTCGCGCTGGGCAGCGTGAAGTAAAGGGTCGCGCCCTTGGCGGGCTCGGCCACGCACCACATGGGGTCGCCATGGATTGGCGGCGGAGGTCGCGCTCGAAATCCAAGCTGGCTTGGACCGGGTCAAGATGCCTCTTATCCGCCTCGGAGTAAATTTTGAGAGACGAACCACTAGGCATTGCGGGATGGCCCGGTCCATTCCGGCAGGCTGGCGAGGAACTCCTTGCCCGAGCCGCTGAGCCAGACGGTACCGTCCTTTTTGATCTTGGCTGGGCGCACCACGCGGGCTCCCACGATACTGGCGACGATCGCCCCAATGAAAACGAAAACCCCGGTGATCGTCAGCCACGGCAGGCCATACACACCGCCGCCGATGGTCATAAGAACAGCCAGGATGACACCGAGCCATGCGCCAATCATGGAATAGCGGCGGCTTATCATGTGTTTTTGGCAGAGATAAACATCGAGCGTCGCCCGCTTGCGAATGAAAATGGCGACGATGAGATAGGGCAGGAAGCGCAGGATCAGCAGCAGATACCACGCGGGGTGATGCCAATACAGTTTGCGCTTCATCGGCGCCCCGACGGACTCGTGGTTACATTTGTAGCAGCGGGCTGGAAGCGCCGTCTTGTCGAATGCGACGACCCGCTTGCCATCGCGCCATGCGGTGAAGGCTTTGGATTGAATGCCCGCGCCTTCCTTGAGGGACTGCACCGCCAGCGGCTTGCACTCCGCGCAGACGCGGTTGCCGACCAGGTCGATCAGGTTGTCGGCGCCGACGGTCTTGCCGCAAATTGAGCACGATTCTGCCGCCGCGGCCACGGTCCCGATCGCCTTCGCGGGGCGGGCCTGGCTTAGCGGCGCCCAGTCGCCCATGCCCTCTTTCCAAACGTAGGTTTCGGGAGTGACGAGACCAGTCTTGCTCAGCTTATCGAGCGTTGCGTCGTCAACGGGGCCTTGTTGTTTTCCGTCGGTTGAATAGTACCACATAGTGATGGATTCCAGGTTCAAGGTTTTAGCGTAAAGTTTTCCTCCACCGGCGCGGCGGGTTTGGTACGCATTGCGTTCTGGCGATAGATGCTGGCCACGGCGTTGCGGACGAATTGCTCGTCGGTGATTATGTCATCGACTTTCTCCTCAAAGGAGACGAGCGAGCGGAAATGGGCGGCGATCTTCGCGAACAACTCGACGCGCGCTTCGGGGCTGATCTCGTCACGGCGCAGGATGGCATCAAGCGCGACCGCGGCCTCGACCGGCTTCACGCGCTGGCGCAGGCGCGACTCGAGGTGCGGATAATCGCGGAACGAGTTGTACTTGCCCTCCTTAATGGACTGCGTGTTGAGCACGAAGGTTTCCGGGATGGCGACGACGATGGTGTTGGCCGCGAGATCGCCAAGTCGCTGGCCGCGCCGGCTGCAAAAGGCGAAGATACCGCCGAGGAGATAAGTGGCGGGAAGGAGATCGACCGGGCGCAGCAGGTTGCGAATGATGATCTGGCTGAGCTGGAGTTTCAGGCCGGAGGCATCCATGACGCGAATGCGCAGCAGGCGTTTGCCCCACGATTGGCCGCGCCAATGCCACTCGGTAAAAATGCCGTAACCGACCGAGATGACGGCGTAAAGAATGACGCTGAGCGCGTTGGCGAAATCGGGACTGATGAACGCAACGAACATCGTCACGAAGGTGAGCATCGATGCCATGGTGGCCACGGCCGCGCCATCGACCGTCCAGGCGAGAAAGCGGGTGAAGAGTCCCGCCACCGTCAGGTTGAAGATGACGCCCTCGGGGGTCTGGATCTGGAGGGTCTTGCGCCCGGAGTGGTTGAGCATCATGGCGGCGAAAGCTCCGTGTCGGATTCGCCCTTGCGCCCGCTGAAACCGAGGAACGCGGTGAGCATGACCAGCTCAAGCAGGCCGAAGCCGATCTTCACACCGTAGGGCAGCACCGGCTCGTGGTACTGCGAGAAGAAGGCTTCGATCAGTCCGGCCCAGACGAGCAGGAGGCTGAAGCCGCCGATGAGGGTGACGAGGTCATCGCGGACGGCGGCAAGTCGGTCGAGCAGGGCGAGGCGTTTGCGCGAGCCGATGAGCGCGCCGGCGAGGACGAAGCCGGCCTGTCCGGCGATCATGACGGAGGGAATTTCAATCGAGCCGTGCGGCAGCAGCCAGCCGATGAGAAAGCGCGTCTGGCCGTCCATGATGTAGTCAATCGAGACCGCGCCGAGGATGACGCCATTATAAAAGAGGACGACGACGGTGCCGACGCCGTAGGTCATGCCCATCGCGAGCGTGAAGAGCGAGACGCGGATGTTGTGCGTCATGAGGAACCCGGCAAAACCCGCCTTGCGACCGTCGAGGCGCTCGCCCTTGTCGGCTTCTTCCTCAGCGACGCGCTCGCTCGGCTTGCCTTGGAGATGGGAGAAAGGCAGCAGCGTTTCTTTGGCATCGGGATCTAGGTAGAGCACGCCCGCGCCGAAGGCAACGCCGAGTAAGGTGAGACCAAGGGAGGCCCAGAAAGCGGTGAGATGGCGCCGGAAAGTTTGCGGAAGGGTCTGCGTGAACCAGCGCCAAAAGAGGAAGCGGCGGTGCGGCGCGCGCGTCTCGTGGATTTCGCCGTAGGCGCGCGCGACGAGCGTTTCCAGGTAGCGCAGAATTTCGGGCGAGGAGGCGAAGGTGGAGATGCGCAGCAGGTCGGACGCAGCGCGGTCGTAGAGATAATGGAAGCGGCGCGCCTGCTCGAGCGACAGGCGGAGTTCGTGGTCGTCCTCGATCTGCGTGAGCAGGCGCTCGAGTTCATCCCAATGCGGGCGCTCGGTGGCGATGAATTGTTCGAGGTCGAGAATCATATCAACTGCCTTTGTTTCACGCGGAGATAGTTCGAGGTGGTGGTCGCACTGAATTCCTCGTTGGAGATGACGGAAAGCGAGACGCCGTGTTGCTGCAGGGAGAGGGAAAGCTGGCGCAGGTCGTGCCAGGCGAGATGATGTGCGAGGTCCTGGTAAACGTCATCGACCGTGGCGACGGCGGGATTGGAGAAGACCGGCTTCACGTCGGCGGTCTGGAGCATCTGCACGAGGAGCAGATGCTTGCGGCAGATGAGATCGGCGGAGCGTTGGAACGATTCCATGATGATGGGATCGTCGAGGTCGGTCATGAACACGAGCAGCGCGCGCCGACGTAGGCGCAGGCGGATGAAGGTGGCAATTTCCTCGAAATCGGGCGAAGCGGATTGGGGCTCGAGGCGGTAGAGGGCCTCGCGGCAGGCGTTGTAGTGCTCCTTACCATTGCGTGCGCGGACGAAATTGAAAACGCGATCGCCAAAAGTAAGCAGGCCGAAGAGATCGCCCTGCTTTTCCGCCGCGAGGCCGAGCACGAGCGTGGCCGCGATGTAGCGGTCGAGATGCGTGCCCTGCGACGGATCGCCCAGAACCTGCAGGCGCGCGGAGAGTCGCGAGGCGTCGATGATGACGTAGACTTCCTGCGTTCTCTCTACTTGAAAC
>CAZZWT010000014.1:0-20375 GCA_964657775.1 uncultured Candidatus Methylacidiphilales bacterium
CGGATACCGGTGGTGGCGACCGCTGCTGCGGTCTGACCACCGGCTACGGCTCTGTCACGCCTTCGGCGTAGCAGAAGGCTTTCGCAGAGGTCTCATGTCGTCCGGGCTACCCGAACACGGACACCTTAATCGAAATTCAGCCGGCCCTTCATGTCGCGAAGTTTGTCGCGCTCGAGGGCCTGGCTTTGCACGCTGCGGAATTGCGTGCGGTTTTGTTGCTCGAGGTATTCGCGGAACTTGGCGTTGGCGAACGCGAGGTCCTTCTTCAAATCGTTGAGGTGATGCGTCTCGATTTCCTCTGGCACGCACTCGACGACGATGAATTTGCGATCAATCCACGCATGACGCCATTTGGGATGACGCGGGATTTTGCGCGACTCGGCGAAGCTTTTCAGCCACAGCGGCGGCGGCGTTTGCGAGAGTTTGAAATAGATGTACCAGAGCTTCGGATTGTTGGGGGACTCGACGGTCATGTCGTCCTCCATGCTGACGATTTTGATGTCGTTGAAGTCGAGGTCCATTAGGCGTGGGCGGGCTGGGGCTTTTTCTTGAAGACGGAGGAGAGGAGGCGTCGGACGAGGGAAGGGCGACGGCGTCGTCTTGTGGAGGAGTGAGAGGTGGTAGAAATATTTTTTGATTCGTCATTCTCGTTGTAAACGAGCTCAAGGACTGACCTCCAGCGTATCTTCCCAAATTTGACCATTTCAATGGCAAGCTCCGGCAGCGGAAAGTTGGGCGAATGCGCCGACTCGAATCGCCTTTTGAGGTTCGCCGCTGTGCTACGATCGATTGGTCGGATCGACTGTCTCAGGATTGCAACTTGGCGCCAGTATAGCGCATTGAAAGCAGAATGACGGCAAGGGGCCAGGCCCGACAAGTATTTGCTGTCCATGATGAGTGTTTCTGCCTTTGTTAAAACAAAATGACATCCCTTGGAGCCGTCGTAATTGGGCTCACATCGGAGGACCAATGCATCTCGCAACTCGAGTCGATAAGGCTGTCCCGGTTCCCCATTTTCATAAGAGGAGGCCGCAAAGCATACTATGAGCAGCGGCAATCCTCCAAACGAAGTCTCGATGTAGACGATACACGGATCGACAAAACCCGTGGCGATTTCGGGTTCGGGATTGATCCTCTGCAACCGAGGATCACCTTGAGGCGTGTCGCTCTGCATAGCTTAAAACGTAGCAGAGGTTTTTTGGAAAGTCGTGACTATTTGAGGCCTCTGCGAAAGTCGCACTGTCTTTAGAATTCCGGAGGAATTCCACAATCCTAGCCGGTGGTTGAGGCCAGCAGGCCGACACCACCGGAAAACAATAAAAAGGAAATCGATCCCGAAGGGATCGCACAAGGTATTTCAGGGAGGGTGCGACCCCTGCCGGGGTCGAGCTTGTTAGGGGCCGATACCGGTGGTGTCGCCTCCTGGCTCAACCACCGGCTACGGTTGTGGCATTCCTCCGGAATGCTAAAGGCAAGAAGCCGGCGACTTTTGCAGAGGTCTCGATTCGTCCCGTGCCGGCAGCGATTATTTCCCCTACGCCGCGCTGGGCGGAAACTGAATCTCGCCGATTTTGTCGGCGATGTCGTAGAGGGAGCTGTAGGCCAACTCGACGGTGGCGATGCGGCTGACGCGGACGCGCATGGAGGTGACTTTGCCCATTTCCTGGCCGTCGACGTAGGCGTGCAGGGGCCGCTTGTCGCCGCCGGTGGAGATCATTTCCACGAAGGCGTCGCTGGGCAGCAGGGCTGATTTCCAGCCGGGCGGGTTCATGACGTTGGAGCCGACGAGGAGCCAGCCGGGCGTATCGGCGAGCAGCGGCGCCACGCCCATGGAGCGCGCGTAGGCGGTCGAGCCGGCGGGCGTGGAGGCGAGGGCACCGTCGCAGACCATCTTCTCGATGCGGACACGGCCGTTGACGCTGATCTGGAGCCAGGCGGACTGGCTCGTGCTCCGCTCGACCCACGCGTCGTTGAAGGCGAGCGCTTCGCGATGGCCGCCATCGGCGGTGGTCATGGTGACGTAGAGCATCGGCAACTGGCGGATGAAGGCTTCCTCCGGCGGGAAGAGCGAGTCGGGCAGGCCTGCCGTGTCGTTGAGCAGGAAACCGAGGTGCCCGGCGTTGATGCCGAAGAACGGGACGCGGAGGCGCCAGTGCTGGCGGATGGCGCGGATCATGGTGCCGTCGCCGCCGATGGCCACGACGCAATCGGGATTTTCCGCGTGCTCCGACGCGCGCAATTTGTCGGCCAGCGCGCGCGCCTTGGCGTTGCGCGTGTCGGCGAAAATGAGGATGCGGGAATGGCCGGGCGACCACTTGGTGGCCTTGCTGGGGATGCGGCCGCGGTAGAGGCCGTAGCGCTCGATGTAATCCTTCACGTGGGGCGTGACGAGATGGTCGTAGGGCTCGCGCCGGTAAATTTTTTCGCGGATGATCGCGCTGGAGGAATTGCGCGGCGAGGGGACATGGACCACCTTGCGCTGCGGGGGCAGGTCGTCGGGTGTGCCGCTGTAATCGCTGCGGGCGATGACGGCGAACTTGAGCGTGTGCCACAATTCGTCACCATTTTTCCAGCGCGTTTGGATCGCCGACGAACCGGCGCTGCCGCCATCGGTTAGGTCCGAGCCGACAACGTGGTAGACTTCGCCCATGCAGGCGTAACGTTGGTCGAGCTCGTCGGTGCTGGAGTAGACCGCCTGCTCCAGGTCGAAGAGATCGACCTCGACCTTGGGCAAATCGCGAAACGCGATATCGGCGAGCGCGGCGCGGAAGACGGGCTCGACATCGGCCGCCGATTTGTCCGCGCGCGGACCGGAGGGGACGACGATGACGCGGTCGAATTCCTTGATCAGTTGCTCGACGGCCTCGCGATGGTGAAGGCCGGGCGGATCGAAGCTGCCGCCGAAGACTGCGATTTGTGGACGCACGATTTATCCTGATAGCTGTCGTGGGGAGCGGGAGCAATACCTAAGCGAGGTTGAGTGGTTACTTTAGCGGGGAGACCTCAGGCTTCACGACAGTCCCATCCAGCAGGATCATGACGTTTAGACCGGCCTTGTCCTTAGCCGGCGGCTCGGGATCAGCAGTGAAGCTGATCTGATATCCCCAGATCGATTGTAATTCTGGCTTTTTAAAGTCCTGGTCCGCGCCTTGGGGACTGAGGGATATATCAAGGATCGACAGCTTTGCTTTCCGAGGCAGGGTTGAAACAAGGTAGTCGGTCGCGATTTGAACAGCCTTATGAGGCGAAAGCGGAACTTCCGAGACGGTGGGATTCCACTTTGGAAGCTTCGAAATCACTGGGCGGGGGATCTTCCAAATATAGTGATAACCCGTGATGTAGTCGCTTTCGTCAGCCAGCGTTATCTCAGGATCCGAGTCGGTTATTTGGGTAAACGCCAAGGAATACGGAAAGCAGACGGTAAATCCCAAGACCAGCCCGGAAAGAAGCCGCCGATGTTTCATGTGGCATGCTCCTCAATGAGGACGGCGGAGGAAGCCTACAGATGCCCCTGCGCTTCGGCTTCGGCGCGGATGCGTTCGGCTTCGGCTTTGCGCTCGGTGTCCTTCTTGCTGACCCAGGCTTCCCACGATTTGCCGTTGGCCGTGTCCTTGCCGGTAAAAGCGATGGCGGTGACGTCGGCGTAAGGGATGACGCGCGGCTCGGAGCTGCCTTTAATGAAGACCTCGATGCGGGGTGGGCGCGCGGCGGCGTCGCGGTTGAAGATGAAGCCTTCGATCACCTCGTTGTTCAGCGTGATGCTGACATCGCCACGATAATCGAACGCCTTGTCGATCGCCTCGATGCGGTCAGCTTCCGATTGAATCGTGAAGACGGTGCCTTCCAGCGAAGCGGCGCGGAGGGAAGTGGGATGGGACTTAACGTCGGCGGGCATGATTTTTCTATGGTTAAGAGTTTAAAATGCGATGGAGGCCTAGGCCCCCATCGTCGCCTTGGCCGTCTGGATGAAGCCGCCGAAGGACGAGAACGTGGCATCGACCGCGCTGGGCTCAAAGCCGCAGTGGACCATGCAATCCTGGCACTTCGGGTTCTTGCTCTTGTTGCCGTAATCGTCCCAGTTGGTCAGCTCGAGATATTCCTTGAAGGTCTTCACATAGCCGTCCTGCAACAGGTAGCAGGGCTTCTGCCAGCCGAAGATGTTGTAGGCCGGGCTGCCCCACGGCGTGCACTCGAAGTCAAGATCGCCCTGCAGGAACTTGAGGAACAGCGGGGAAAGGTTGAACTTCCAGCTCTTCTTCGGGTTTTCGAGGATTTGCTTGAAGAGCGCCTTGCTGGAATCGCGATGGAGGAAGTTGTTTTGGTCCGGCGCCTTCTCGTAGATATAGCCGGGCGAAAGCATCATGCCCTCGACGCCGAGGTCCATCGCCTCGTCGAAGAAGTGGCGGACGTGAACCGGGTTCGCGCCGTTGAAGAGGGTCGTGTTCGTGCAAACGCGAAAGCCCATCTTGACGGCGAGCTTGATCGCCTCGACGGCCGTCTCGTAGGTGCCGTCGCGGCAGACCGCGGTATCGTGCTCGTCCTTGGAACCGTCCAGGTGAATCGAGAACGTGAGGTACTTCGAGGGCTTGAACATGCCTTCAGTCAGTTTCTTCTTCAGCACGAGGGCGTTGGTGCAAAGGTAAATGTACTTCTTGCGCTCGATCAGGCCCTCGACGATTTCCTTCATCTCGGGGTGGAGCAGGGGTTCGCCGCCGGGGATGGAGACCATCGGCGCGCCGCATTCCTCAACGGCGTCGAAGCACTGCTGGGGCGTCAGGCGCTTTTGCAGGATGTGGGGCGGATACTGGATTTTGCCGCAACCGGCGCAGGCGAGGTTGCAAAGGAAAAGGGGTTCGAGCATCAGCACGAGCGGATAGCGCTTGCGACCCTTCAGCTTTTGGGTCATCACGTAGCTGGCGACTGTCCACATCTGGGAGATTGGTACCATAGTTTTTGAATTAGATTAAGCCGGTCACAGTATCGTAACTGGAATGGGTGTCAAGTCCAGTATTAGAAGTCCTAATTGAGAGGTGGAGACGGTTTAAGCATTCTTTTCGGGATCGCGGTTGACGCAGGCAGGGGACTCTGGGAGGAGTTAGTTGAGGACACATGCAGAACTTTTTCTACGAGCTTTGGGATGGCGATTTAAGCTGGGGCGCGTGGCTTTTCGCCGTGGCGGCCCTGCTTTTTACCGCGTGGATGTTTATCGCCGCGATCCGCAACGGAGATTATCTGTGGGCCGCATTCATCTTCTTTTTCTCCGGCTTCAGCGCGCTGCTCTATTTCTTCATGGTCTACCGCGCCTCGGGCGGCGGCAATCCGATGGCGGGCTTCGAGTTGCCGGGCGCGGCGGACCGGTGCCAGATCAAGAAGCTGCAGGCCGATATTCACCATCTCGACAAGCCGCACATGCACCTGCAACTAGCCGATATTTATTTCAGCCAAGGCAAGCTGGAGCTGGCGGAGGAAAGCTATCGCGCGGCCTACGCCCGCGATGACAAGGACGAGGACATCCGCGCGCACCTGGGCAATTGCCTCGTCCGCCGGGAAAAGGCTGCCGAGGCGCTGCCGCTGCTCGAGTCTGTTTGCGCGCAAAACCCGAAGCACGATTACGGCTACACGCTGATGACCCTGGCCGAGACGCAGGCGGCAGTGGGCAAGATCGACGAGTCGCTGACGACGTGGCGGCAGGTGCTCAAATTGTACGGCTATCCGCGCGCGCGGGTGCAATTCGCGGATCTCCTGATCCAGCGCAAGGAATACGCCGAGGCGCGTCAAAGCCTGGAGGAAGTGATCCACGACGCGCCCTACGCGACCAGCTTCCAGCGCAAACGCGAAGCCGTTTGGTTCAAGCGCGCCAAGGCGCTGCTGCGGTCGATACCGGCTTAAGGATTGAGCCTGAGTCCTTCAGCCTTGGCCAGTTTGCGCTGGTTGAGGTCGAAGGAATAAAACTCGTCTGCACCTGCCACTACGGCGGCCGCCACATGCAAGATATCAAATGCCCGGTGGCCTTCCTTGGCGGTATGAAGTTTGGAAAGACGGCGGGCCTCGCGGAGAACGGAGCCCAGGTTTGGGGTAGCGAAATCGAAAAGCCCTGAAAGGACGTCCCCTTGATAGGTAGCTTGGATAAAGGCGACCTGAGCTGTCGCAATCTGCTTCCGCCAAAGGGAAAACTGAAGCCCGTTTTCGAACTCGAATTCGTTTAAGGCAGTAAGAGTTAACGGACGCCGCAGCCTTTTGAGGCATGCCGCTGCTCTGGGTGAATTGACGTCGGTCCGGTAAGCGGAAAAGAGGAAGCTGGTGTCGCAGCAAGTTTTACTCATGACCTAATACCGGCCTTGGCTTTCGTGAATAAGGGCAAGAGTGTCCTCTGCGGTCGATACTGGAAATTTGGTTCGATCCATGGTGAGGGCGCCACTCTTCGACCAGTCCACTTTCTTCGCCTTCGACTTTTCCGGTACGATTCGGGCAATAATCCTGCCACGCCTGCTAATGGTCACTTCTTCGCCGGCCTCGACCCAATCAAGGACGCTGCGATATTGATTGCGGAGTTCGCGCACGGTGGCAGTTCTCATTGTGCTACAAATATGTAGCGAAAATGCGTTTCTGTCAATCGAGACTGCCGTTTCGAAATTCTTCCAGCGATCGCCGATGCGCAGCTTGACCTAATTCGATATATCGATGACAATCGATGTATGACGATTAAAAAAGCGGCAAGTGCTTTCAAGGCGCTGGCGCATCCGCACCGGCTGCAAATCTTCCTGCGGCTCTCGCAATGTTGCCAGAATCGCGGCTGCTCCGCGGATGAATGCGTCCGGCTCTGCGTCGGCGAATTGGGTGAAGGGCTGGGCATTGGTCAGCCGACGGTCTCGCATCACTTGAAGGAGTTGACTCAAGCGGGTCTCATCCGCACGAACAAGGCGGGGCAGAGCACCGAGTGCTGGGTGACGGAGACGACACTCGATGACCTCGCGCAATTCTTTGTGAAGGCCAAGAAGGCCTCCGATTGAATTTCCGCACGCGGTGCAAGGGAGACTCTTTATGAACAAACCATCCGTCCTTATTCTTTGTACCGGCAACTCGTGCCGAAGCCATCTGGCCGAGGGAATCCTCCGGGCCGCTGCCGGCGACCTATTTGAGGTGTACAGCGCGGGCTCGAAACCGGCTGGCTACGTGCATCCGAAGGCCATTGCGGTGATGCAGGAGATCGGCATCGACATTTCGGGCCATGCGTCGAAGCAAATGAACGAATTTCTCAATCACAAAATCGATACCGTCATCACCGTCTGCGGCAACGCGGACCAGGTCTGCCCGATGTTTCCGGGACAGGTGAACCGGTATCACTGGGGCTTTGACGATCCCGCCCACGCGACTGGGACCGATGAGGAAATTCTGGCCGTTTTCCGCCACTCACGTGATCAGATCAAAATGGTATTCGAAGCCTACGCCGCCGGGTATCGCGAGAAGAGAAAAACAATATGAAAATCACCGACCTCAAAACCATACTCGAAGCGAATCAAACCAAGGGCCTTCGTTTTATCCTGCCAGACAAAACCGCAATCCCCGGTCATTTCCACATTACGGAGGTTGGCCACGTGCAAAAAGACTTCATCGATTGCGGCGGCACGCGGCGCTCAACCTCGAACTGTGTTCTTCAGGCCTGGATCGCGGCCAATGATGAGGACCATGCACTGAGTGCGGGCAAGCTCGTGTCCATCCTGAAGCTGGCGGGCAAAATTCTGCCGTCGGATGAGCTCGCGGTCGAAGTCGAATTCGAGGCGCCCTACATTTCCCAATTTCCCATCGAGTCGGCGGAAGCGCAGGCCGATGTGGTGATCTTCCATCTGACGACGAAGCACACCGACTGTCTGGCCAAGGAACAATGCGGCCTGGAAAGCGCCTCGTCCTGTTGCTCGGCGGAGAGCGGCTGTTGCTCATGACACAAAACCCGCGAGGCATTCCCGCCTGGGTCATCGGCGAGTTCGTCGGGACTTTCATCCTCGTCTTCTTCGGCTGCGGCAGCGTGGCGGCCGCGGTGACGACCGGCGCGGAAGTCGGCGTTTTTCAGGTAGCCATCGTGTGGGGACTCGGCATCGCCACGGCGATTTACCTGACGGCGTCGCTCAGCGGGGCGCATCTGAATCCAGCCGTCACCATCACCTTCGCGGCCTGCTCCGGCTTTCCCTGGCGGCGTGTGCCCGGATACCTCGCCACTCAAATCGTGGGAGCCATGGCCGCTTCGGCGATTCTCATGGTCATCTTTGGCGGTGCCATCGAGGAATTCGAGAGCCGCAGCGCTATCGTCCGTGGCCAGCCCGGCAGTGAAGCGAGCGCGATGATTTTTGGCGAATTCTACCCCAACCCGCTCGGCCGTCCGCTCAAGGAAAGCAACCCGCGGCGGATGTCGCAGGGGCGGGCTTTCTTTGCGGAAGTGACCGGAACGGCGCTTCTTCTCCTCGTCATTCTCGGTACCACCGATGCGCGCAATCAGAATCGTCCGCAGGTCCTCACGGCCGCTACAATCGGTCTCACGGTCACGATCCTGATTTCGCTGCTTGGGCCTCTCACCATGGCTTGTTTCAACCCGGCGCGTGATCTGGGGCCGCGCCTTTTCTCCAGCATCGCCGGCTGGGGCAGCGTCCCCTTCACCGCCAATGGCGCAGGCTGGTTTACGGTTTACATTGTGGCTCCGATTCTCGGAGGACTGCTTGGCGGAGGGATCTATCGCTGCTTATTGCGTCCGCATTACCCTGCCAGCGTGCCATAATCTCACTGGCACTCCTTCGCAAAATAGGCCACGTTATCCCGCCATGGGTAAACTCTTTCGGTTCCTTTTTCAGTTGTTCGTTGCGGTCGTCTTTCTCTTCATCTGTTCGGCGGCGGCGATCATTTTCGACGGGCTTAACGACAAGGGCGACAAGGCCGACGCGGCGCTGGTGGTTGATGCGCGAGTGCCCGCCAAGGGCGGCGCAAGCCCGGTATTGGACCGCGCGGTGGAACTGCATCGCTCGGGTGAAATCGACAAAGTCGTGGTCGTGAGCTCGAAGTGGCTCGGCGAGGGCCAGGAGGGCGGCGCGGCGGAGATGGTAAAATACCTGGAGAGCCACGGTGTTCCGGCCGATGACATCATCAAGAGCGACCACGGGGGCTCGATGCAGGAGACAGCCCATGCCGTTGCCGATATCGTTCAGATCCACAAGTTGCCCTCCGTGAAGCTCGTGGCCGATTACTACGACATCACCCGCTTCGAGCTCGCCCTGGGCCATGCGGGCCTGAAAAATGTGCAGACTGCCCACGTTGGGACGGCGAGCAAGGACGACACGGGCAAGATCATCGCGTCGGTTGTCGATCTCTATCAATACCTCGGCAAGGTCTACCTGCTGCCCGAGGCGGAGGAAGTGAAAAAGGAAGCGCAGTTGGAATTGGACAAAGCCAAGGTCGAGGCCGACCACGCCAAGGACAAGGTGGACAAGGGGCTGGATAATTTGCCGAAGTGAGGCGCGCACGCCAGAAAATCGCGGGACCGTACCGCATATCCCTTGCGTTAAAAAGAGGTGTGGTGCAACATCTTAGCCCATGTGCGCTGCCGCGTATCCTTCCCCCAATAGCCCCTTGATGGCTGCGCAGGCGCAGTCCCAAGGCTTCGGGCCGGAATCGCCGGCGACCGGCGTCGCGCGCCACATTCAAAAGACGCTGGGGTCGCTCTCGCTGGAACAACTCGACCGCATCTTCTCCATGGCCGAGGAACTGCGTGAGGAGGACGGAGCCTACATCGCCCCGCGCGAAATGACATCCGCCGAATCCCGTTCCGCCACCGGCTTTGACCTCATGCCCGTCGTCATCGGCGGGGAGGAATGGACCCGCATCGAGGCCGGGCTGGTCCAGCGCACCCGCGCGTGGAATGCCTTTTTGCGCGACATATATAGTGGGCAGGAAATCCTGCGCGCTGGCGCGGTGCCCTACGAGATCGTCTATTCCGATCCCAATTTTCATCGCGGGTGCTCCAAGTTGATGAGCGCGCCGCCCAATTATCTCCAGCTCACCGCCTTCGATCTCCAGCAGGACGTGAAAGGCCAGTGGATCGTGGTCGAGGAGCATCTCGGCGTTGCGGACGGCGCGAGCTATGCCTTGAAGAAGCGCCAGGTTCTGCGGCAGATCGCGCCCGGCTTGTTCGATGGCCTGGAAATTCTTCCGATCGAGGATTTCGCCGCGCAGGTGCTCGACGTCTTGCAGGAATTGGTGCGCATACCCGAAGGCGCGGCGCGGGGCGTCCTGCTCGCGCAGGGCAGCAGCGACGAATATTACCTCGATGACGCGGCGCTCGCGCGGCAGATGGGTGTGCCCATCGTGCAAGGCAACGATCTCGTCGTGCTCGACAGCCGGCTCTATCTCAAAACGATCGCGGGCATCGAGCCGGTCGATGTGGTTCTCCGCCGCATGACGACTTCGCTGCTGGACCCGGTCATCTTCGATCCCGCCAGCCGCTACGGCATCCCGGGGCTACTCTCGTGCGTGCGCAAAGGATCGCTCGCGGTGGCCAATGGGCTCGGGTCCGACCTCGCGAACAATCGCGCACTGGCCGCTTACATCTCGACCATCACCGAATATTACCTCGGCGAAAAGCCGCTGCTGGCCGCGCCGCATGTGCTGGAAATGCGCGACGTCGATGTGCGCGAGGAAGTCTTCGATAACCGCGAGGCCTACGTTATCCGGCATGCCTATAAACGGGGTCCGACCCACGAATGGGTCGCGCGCCACATGCCGGCCCACGATTGGAACCGCTTTTGGCAGGAGATCGACAAGAACCCGAACGAGTTCGTCGCGCACAAGCTGCCCACCCAGGCCGCGCACCCGTGCTGGACGCCCAGCGGCTCCCGTTCGCAACCGACCACGTTGCGCGCGTTTTGTCTCGGCTTGGACAAGGTCTCGCCCTGCGCGCTGGCGTGGACCGGTTCCTCCGCTTCGCTCGCGAGTTCTCCGCAGACGATCGATCGCGTGAAGGACGTTTGGATTTTGCGCTCATCGGCCACGACTCCAGCCACAACCGCGGCCACGGTCCACGCGCAGGCCGAGGAAGCGCCCAAGCGGTTGCGCCTGACCAGCCGCGTGGCCGAGTCCCTTTTCTGGATGGGCCGCTATGCCGAGCGCGCGGAAGTCACCACGCGGGCCCTGCGCATCGTCCAGCAACAAGCGTGGCCGTTGAGCGAAAGCGCGACGGCCCGGCACCGGCGGCCGCTCTGGGCGGCCATGGCGGCGATCAGCGGGCACGAAGCCGATTTCTTCATCAAGCATAGCCGCAACGAAGTGAAGCCCAAGGAGGTTCCGTTCTACTTCCTGCTCGACCGGCGCAACAGCGGATCGGTGCTTTATTATTTGCAATCGTGTCGACAGAACGCGGAAAATATTCGCGAGCATTTCCCGCCCGAGGTCTGGTCCGTGCTCAACCATCTTTATCTGGAGGTTGCGCTGCACGCCGATCAAAGCAACACGGAACGGGTCCGCATTGCCATGGAGGACCGCACGCTGCACCAGGATATCCTCACCCAGCTTGACGAACTGACCGGCGCGCTGGAAAAACACATGCTGCACAACGACGCGTGGCACTTTTGGCAGCTCGGCGTTTACGCGGAGCGCAGCTTGATGACGCTGGAGACGCTGAACCAGGTCCTCGCGCCGGAGGTCGGCGGCGTGTCGATGATCGGCCCGGTCAGCAACACGAATCTCGATCTCCTTTTGCAGATGCTCGCGGGCCAGTACGCCTATCGCAGTCTTTACCATGCGCGGCCCGTCGCCGCCCGCGTGGCGCGATTGCTTTTGCAGGACACGGAATTTCCCCGCTCCGCGCTCTACTGCCTCGAAGGCATGAAGCGCGCGCTTAACGCCACGCTCGGGGATCGCCCCGCCAAGGGCGCCGATACGCCGCTGAAGCACTGCGCGCGCGTGATGACGGAGCTCAACTTTATCGACATGGCCACTTACTTCCCGCCTGCGTCGCAAGGCTCGACCGGGGACGACGATCTCTCCGACATGCCGACGCCCGATTTCCCCAAGAAGCTGGGCGAATTGACCGAGCTGATGCTCGAGTTCAACGTGCTGATTTCCGATCACTATCTCGACCATCAGGTCATGTTCCGCGAGCCGGAACTGTTCGACATGTCGCACTCCTGACCGCGCTTCCGCCGTGGCCACCGTTCTCCTTCCCACCGCTGCGAGGCCGGAGATGTTGCGCGGCGCGCTCCGGTCGATCGCGGAGCAGATCTGCGTGGCAAAAATCGAGCGCGTGGTCGTCTCGGAAAACGGCAGCGATCCGCGATCGCGCGCGGTCTGTGCGGAATTTTCCCAGCTCCCGATCACCTACATCTATCGCGAGCCGGCAGTGAAGCCGCTGGAGCATGGCCGCATCCTCATGCACGAGTGCCTTGAGGGTGAGATCACCTGCGTCCTCCACGACGACGACGAGTGGCTGCCGCAACACCTCGAGGAAGCGCTTGCCGCGCTGGAGGCCGACCCCGAGGCGGCCGCTTATGGCGCGAGCTTTGTCGTCAGCCAAAACGGGACGACCTTACCGGACGGGTATGACCTCACCGCCTGGTTTGGCGCCAATTATCCCGCGTCGTCGTCCACCTGGCGCCTGTCCGCTTCCAACGTGCTGCTCGCTTCGCTCCTCGGCCTTGTCGTCCATTATTCGACCTTGGTCGCGCGGACGGAAGCGTTGCGCCAGTCGGCTTATATCTACGATTTAGGAAATCCGTTCGACAACGATCGCATGCTGCTCTTCGCGCTTTCGCGTTTCGGCAGCGTGCTTTTTAATCCGGAGGTGAGGGTGGTCGTCCGGCACCACGAGATCCGCGACACCTCCAACTTCGCCCAGGAAGAGCGGAGCCGGCGCATGTCCGAAACGACGGACTGGATGGTCAGCGCGGGCATGAAGTCGTGGTCCTTCGTTGCCGCGGCTTTCGCGAAGCGCATTTCAGCCTGTCCCGATCCAGCGCAGATGGTGGACTTGATCCGCATTGCGACGCTGCGGCCCTGGTGCCTGCCGGAAATGGCGAGGCATCTGAACCGCGAGAAGGATGTGGAGTTTTTCGCGATGTTCGATCGCGCCACTTCGACTTTCGGAGCGTTGCCGCCGCAGGACGACACGCGTTAAATGGGCAGGCGATGACGAATTTCTGCGGGCAATCTGCAATCCGTCGTAGCATGCATTCGCATTAAACCGTTCGCCAGCATGCAGCGGAAAAGGGGCTGACGATGCAAATGCCTATCACTTGACCACGTAGACGCCAGTTCTTCGAACTGGCACAACCCATGCGAAAGGGAGGAGAACAGTAAACTCAGACCGAATTACTCCTATGCCTCAAACTCTCGATAAAACTTTTCAGGGCCAGATCATTGGCGGAATTTTCTCGAATCGCGAAAATGCAGAAAAGGCGGTCGATGCTCTTGTCGATTTGGGCATTGAACGCAGTGACATTCAGGTCGTTGTCCAATGCTCTGAAACGCCGGAGGAGGATGTTTACACCGACATCCTGACCGATCGCGGTTCTGCCCAATCCCAAGCAAAGTTTTATGACCAGGCGATTCGTTCCGGCAAGGTGCTCGTCGTCGTTTACAGTGTGCTCGAACCCGCGCCTGTCATCGACGTCTTCGATCATTATAGCGCGGAATTCAATCCGAATGGTTCGCGCAACCTTCGGGATGACGTGCTCGGCATGACGACCGGTGCGCTCGTGGGTGCAGCGGCGGGCGGTGCTGTTGGCGCGATCGTGGGTGGTCCTGCTGGCGGTGCGGCTGGTGAGGCCGCGGGTGCCATTCTCGGTGGCGGCTCAGGCGCAGCCGTGGGCAGGACTTCGGAGCATCATAAATAATTTTCAGGAAAGTAACTTAAGGAAACCATGACACTCATTATTATCATTGTGGTACTCGTTCTACTCGCGGGCGGCGGCGGGTATGCTTACAGCGGCCCAGCTGGCGGCGGTGGCGGACTCGGCCTTGTCCTCGTTATTCTGCTCGTGGCGTATTTGCTTGGTTATCTCTAGCGCGGGCGCGGAGAGGGCATGAAGCAAATCGCCACGTGGATCGAGAAAGACAAGAGCAAGCACTTCGACAATCTCTTTGGCGAAGCCGAATATCGGCTCGTCAATGCGCGCACCGACGAGGTCATCTGGAGTGATATGGCGGGTCTGCTTCTCAGCGGAGGCTGCGATATTTCCGCCGAGTGGTTAAAGCAACCCGTGCCCGATGCCACCTTGATCAAGGAAGGAAACGCGGCGCGCGATGCTTGGGATTTCCACGCGCTCGCTCACGCCGTGGCCGACGGATTGCCCGTGCTCGCCATCTGCCGGGGGCACCAAGTGTTGAATGTCCTGTGCGGCGGCACCCTTCACCTCGATATTTCCGGCCACAACCGACCTGAGCAAAAATATGGCAACGTTCAGGAACTCCGTTTCGCGTCGAAGACAACGGTCCGCGTCCCGCACGTGAATAGCTCGCATCACCAAGCCATCGCGGAGCTGGGCGATGGGCTTGAAGTTGAAGCTTGGAATGAGGGCGACAACATCATCGAGCAAGTGCGCCTGCGTGATTATCCTTTTTGTGTTGGCGTGCAATATCATCCGGAGCGGGATAAGATTTATCAGCCCCTCTTCGATGCCTTCCTCCAGCAGATCAAATAAAATGGACCAACCACTTCTCGACCTCACTGTCCGCATCGGCTGCAAAATGACCTATGAAGCTACGGAGCCGGTACCTTCGGTTTTCCTGATCAAGCCTCGCCGCGAAGAAGGCGCGCGCGTCAGCCAGGAGCGGTTCTTCTGCCAGCCGAGCCTGCCCGGCACCGAATATCAAGACGAACATGAGAACATCGTCTACCGCGCGGTCCTACCCGCCGGCGCGACGACGATCGAGCATGACGCCCTCGTCGCCGTCTCGTCGCTGCCGGATAACCACGGCCTCACGCCGCGCCTCGTGCCTCTGGCCAAGGTGCCCCGCCACGTCCTGCGCTATACGATGCCGAGCCGCTATTGCGATGCCGATAACATCGTCGAGTTCGCGAAGGACCAGTTCGGCAAAATCGCACCGGGTTACGAGCTGGTGCAGGCCATCTGCGATTGGACGCACGAGAATATCGAGTATCGCTTCGGTTCTGGCCTTTCCAATATTTCCGCGTCGCAGATCCTGGACCGCAAGTACGGCGTCTGCCGCGATTTTGCCCATGTCGCCATCACGCTCTGTCGCGCGTTTGATTTGCCCACGCGCTACGTCTGCGGCCATCTCGCCGATATCGGCCGCGTCTCACCCGGCACCGCCATGGACTTCCACGCCTACTTCGAGGTTTTCCTGGGCGACTGGTTCACGTTCGATGCGCGCTTCAATACACCGCGCATCGGGCGCATCAAAGTGGCACACGGTCTCGATGCAGTGGATGGAGCTATCGCCACGCTCTATGGAGAAGCGCCATTGAAGGACTTCAATGTCTGGGCCTACCAGGTGAATCCCGACGAGGTTTCCGTCGGCGATCCCATCGATCTCAAGAAGCGGCTGGATGGGACGTTGCAGGTACGGACTTCTTGAGCAGAGCCGTCAAACCCCGGTGACGAGTCGTAAACATTCTTCGATGGCCTCAATCGTCTGCTCAAGTTTCATCCCTTGTGTCTCCAGCGGGAGAATTCCCGGCACATGAATGAATCCGCACTTGGCGTGGAGGCCCAACCGCTCCACCTCATCACGCGCGACGTAAAACACATGATTGCACACATACGTCCCCGCATGATTCGAGACCGCCGCCGGAATTCCCCGTTGCCGCAAGCGGTCGCGTATCTGAATAATCGGCAGCGTCGATTCGTAGGCGAGGGGACCTTCCTTCACGATCCGCTTCGCCGAATGAATCCTGCCTGCATTATCCGGCACTTCCGTGTCGTCGAGATTGAGTGCCACGCGCTCCAAATGAATCGACGGAATTCCCTGCGCCACGCCAAGGCAGAGGATCACTTTGGGCCGACGCCGCCGGATGAGCGTGCGGATTCGCCGACCCGCCGCCGCGAACTCAGTCGGCAACACTTCCGTGATCAACCCGGCGCGACCGCGGGAGGCGAAATGCTCCACTACCAACTGGCTTGGATTCTCGCGCACCTTCCCAAACCGATTAAAGCCGGTCAGTAATACTTTCGCCTCGCGCATTGGCGTACTATATCCTGCTCGGCAGCAGCGCGCTTCAAATTTCATCCAAGGCGATGTTGTTCCTCCTGTACGTTGGCGTTAAACTGCTTAAGCTTTCGCCGATCCCACTTTTTCGCGTAGATGCTCTTCAACATCGTTCATACCACCGCCTACGAGTACTCGGCTCCCGCCATTGAGTCGTTCACGGAGTTGCGGGTTCGTCCCCGCAAGAGCGCGCGCCAGATTGTTCATCGTCATGTCACCGAAGTGACCCCGCGCGCCGCATTGGAGGAATTCACCGATTACTACGAGAACGCCGTCGAGTGCCTCTCCGTGCCTTTCCGGCACAAGACGCTTTCCGTCACCTCGCGCAGCACGGTGGAAACGCTGCCGCACAGCGACGCGCTCAGCGGCCTCGACCTTTCCGTCAGTGAGGCCGTGCGCCTGAACTGGCCCCAGCGCCGCGAGCTTTTCGATTTCCTCATGCCCTCGCAGCACGCGCCCATCACGCCGGAGCTCGAGGCCATGTCCAAGGCGCAACTGCCCAGCAGCGCTTCCTTCGCGGAGTCGATGCAGGGCCTCTGCACCTACATCTTTGAGAAGTTCACCTACATGCCCGGCGTCACCGATATTCGCACGCCGCTGAGCGACGTGCTGCGCAAGCGCCAGGGCGTCTGCCAGGATTTCGCGCACCTGATGATCGCGCTGATCCGCTGCGCCGGCCTGCCGGCGCGCTATGTCAGCGGTTACCTGGAGACGGATTCGGTGCGCGGCACCAGCGGCTTGGTCGGCGCGACGGCCAGCCATGCGTGGGTGGAGGTTTATCTCCCCAGCGGCATGTGGGTCGGCATCGACCCGACCAACGACATGATGGAAGGCGAGCGCCATGTGCAGATCGGCATCGGCCGCGACTACGGTGACGTGCCGCCCCTGCGCGGCGTCTTCAAGGGGGCGAAGCGGCAACAGCTTTCCGTCATGGTCACCGTTTCCCGCACGACGGGCGAAACCGTGGGTGATACCTGATCCACATGAGAAACTTTTCCTGGCGCACGGGCGGGTTCGCGATTTTATCGCTGGTCCTTTCCTTTACCGCCGCGCGCGCGGAGACCTATCATTTGTTCAAGATGATTCCGCTCGGTGGCCCGGGCGGCTGGGATTATCTCGCCTGCGACGCGGACGCCAGCCGGCTCTACGTCACCCATAACGGCAAAATCATTGTCATTAATACCCAGACCGACATCCCGGTCGGCGAGATTGCCGATACGCCCGGCGTCCATGGGTTCGCCTTCGCGCCGGATTTGAAGCGCGGCTTCTCCAGCAACGGCTCGGAGGACAAGGCCAGCATCATCGATCTCGAGACCTTGAAGTCCGTCGCCAAGGTCGATACCGGCAAGGGCCCGGATGCGATTCTCTACGCCTCCGGCCAGCACGAGGTCTACACCTTCAACGGCAAGGACGACACCGCTACCGTCTTTGATGCGACCAGCGGAAAAGTCGTGGCCACGATTCCGCTGCCCGGCGGGCCGGAGTTCGCGGTGTACGATCCGGGCACGAGCCTGATCTACGATAATATCGAGGACAAGAGCGAGATCGTCGTGATCGACGCGAAGACCCACCAGATCGTGAACACCTTTCCGCTGGCGCCGGGCGAGAAGCCGTCCGGCATCGCGATGGACCACGAGCACCAAAAGCTCTTCGTCGGGTGCCGCAATCAGCTCATGCTCATGGTGGACGCCGCCACCGGCAAGGTGCTGACCTCGGTGCCGATCGGCGAGCATGTGGATGCCAACGCGTTTGACCCTGGCGACCAACTTGCGTTCAGTTCGAGCGGTGATGGTACGTTGACCCTGGCCTACGAGGAGCAGCCGGATAAGCTGATCGTGGTGCAGGAAGCGATGACGGCGAAGGGCGCGCGGACGATGGCGCTCGACACAAAGCTGCACAAGCTTTACCTCGCCACCGCCGATTTCCAGGCGCCCGCCGCAGGCGCGCCGCCGTCGCCGCACCCTTCGCCGATTCCCGGCACGTTCAAGGTCCTCGTCTACGTGAGAAGTCAATGAACCCTCACGCCAAGCCCAAGGCAAAGCCGGAAGCGCCGCGGCCGTGGTATGACCTGAGTTTGAGCCAGTGGATCGTCGTCGGGTTGGTCGTTGGCATCATCGGCGGCTACATCGCCAATCAAGCGCTAAGTCATGAGCCGGCCGACCTCGGCGGCGCGATCAAGGGACCGTCTCCGCTCGACCAATTTCTCGCCTGGCCCGAGCTGATTCGCGACATCTTCATCCACCTGATCAAGATGATGGTTGCGCCGCTGGTCTTCGCCAGCCTGGTGGTCGGCATCGCGGGGCATGAGGACATCAAGAAGGTTGGGCGCATCGCGGTGAAGTCGCTCGTTTATTTCGAGGGGCTCAGCGGGTTGGCGCTCTTCGTCGGCCTGCTTTTGGTGAACGTCATTAAGCCGGGAGCGGGCATGGTCATATCCGGCGACGTGAACAAACTTTCCAGCATGGCGCAGTCGCATCCGCACAACGTGGTGGAGACGATCCTGCATATCTTTCCGACGAGCGTTTTCGCGGCCATGGCAGAAGGCGACGTGCTGCAGATCGCGGCGTTCTCGGTCGTATTCGCGATCGCCGTTTCGGTCGCGGGCGAGGCGGGCAAAACGGTGCTGGAGTTTTGCGCGAGCTTGCGGGAAGTGATGTTCAAGTTCGCCGGTGTGGTGATGACCGCGGCGCCGTTCGGCGTGGCCGGCGCGATCATGGCCACGGTGGGTGACCAGGGGCTCGGTGTGCTGCTCGGTCTCGGCAAGCTGGTCGGGACGCTCTATCTCTCGCTGGTGATCTTCATCGTCGTCGTGTTCGGCGCGGTCATCGCGATCGCGAAGATTCCGCTGCGGCCCTTCATGCGCGCGACGCGGGAGCCATTTACCCTCGCCTTCGCCACGGCCAACAGCGAGGCGGCGCTGCCCGATGCCTTCGCCAAGATGGAGCGCTTCGGCGTGCCGCGCGGCATCGTCGGCTTCGTGCTGCCGATGGGCTACTCGTTCAACCTTGATGGCTCGACGCTCTATCTCGCCATGGCCTCGGTCTTCATCGCGCAGGCCGCCGCGACGACCACGCACCTCGACATGTCGATTGGCGAGCAGATCGGGATGATGCTGACGCTGATGCTCACCTCGAAGGGCGTGGCTGCCGTGCCGCGCGTCTCGATGGTCGTGCTCATCGCCACGCTGCAGCAGTTCAAGCTGCCGCTCGAGGGCGCGGCGATGATCCTCGGCGTCGACGCCTTCATGGACATGGCGCGCACCTCGGTCAACGTCCTCGGCAACTGCCTGGCCAGCGTGGTCATCGCGCGGTGGGAAGGGGAGTTCGACGAGAAGCTGGCGCGCGCGGAGTTCGGCCCCTAAATTTGCTAAATTTTCAGTATTTTTAGCAAATTTAGATAACGCAGCAAATTTAGGCTAACGCGGCGGCCATCAACTCCGGCAACTGCGCGAACGGCACCGTGGGCAGGCCGTGCCGCTTTTGCAGGTACTCGGGACTGGTGTAGGTAAGATACACTTTTCCCTCCGCCGATTCCCAGACCAGAGCTTTCAACGGTAGATCGATCGCCAGGGAAGGAAACTTCTCCATCAGCGGGGTGCCGGCCTTGGGATTGCCGAATAAGATCAAAATCGTGGGACGCATCGTCAGGTCCACGGCGACTGCCTCCGCCGCCTGGTCGATCCGCGCGAAAATCTTCATCCCCTTTCCGAGCAGGACCGCTTGCAGACGCCCGACGGTTCCCGTGACGGAATAAGGACTCACCAAGTCGACAACACCTTCGGCATTCATGAGAAGAGCCTACCTCAGTTCCAGTTCTTCCTCAAATTTCGTCAGGTTCTTCACGCCGGTCTTGCCGACGATGACCACATCTTCAATGCGCACGCCGCCGACGCCGGGGAAATAGAGCCCCGGCTCGACCGTGATGCTGAGCCCCGCGAAAAGTTTCCCGGCGGCGAAGCGCGGCGACTCATGCAAATCGAGTCCGAGCCCGTGGCCCACGCCGTGGAACATGCCCACCCAGCGCCCATCGCGCTGCTCGGTCGGATAACCGGCGGCGCGGAATCGCTCGATCAGCGCCTTCTGCAACGCGGTACCGTCCGCCCCGGCGCGCATCTGTTTCATGACCCAGCGCTTGCCCTGCTGCACCGTGGTGTATTGCCGGCGCAGCGCCTC
>CAZZWT010000015.1:0-20249 GCA_964657775.1 uncultured Candidatus Methylacidiphilales bacterium
GCCCAGCGCGACTTTCTTCCACTCGGAGCCGACGAGGTCGAACCAGTCGAGATCGTCGTCCTTGAGCAGCGCTTTGCGGCCGTAGAGCACGACGCTGTTGCGCGCGAGAGACCGCTGGCCGTCGGCGAAGAGGACGCCCTTCGCCGTCATCTCCTTCACGTCGGCGACGTCGGCGCTGATGACCACGTCCCAAGTTGACCCGGCCTCGACCTTGGAAGTCAGGGTGGCCGCGTTGGTCAGCGTGATCGGCACCTGCGGCGCGCCGTCCTGCGAGTCGGCCCAGCCTTGCGCGAGGTCTTGGATGACCTGCTTGAGCGAGCTGTCCGCGACGATGGCGACGGCGATCTGCGAAGCGGGTGCGGCGGGAGCGCTGTTGGTGGATGCGGGCGTGGCTGGCGTTGCGGGTTGTGGTGGTGTGATGGAATCGGGCACCACCGGAAGCGCGGGGCGGGGCTGGTTGGGGTCGGCGGGCTGTGCGGGGACGGCGGGTTGGGCGAGTAGGGGGACGAAGCTGAGCAGAAGAAGCGCGAGAGGAAGGATAAATGGCTTCATGATAGAGAGGGCCCATCAGATCGCAGGGCCGCTTTTTTGCGCGATGATGTAGACGTGCTTTTCCGGGTATTGATCGTACTCAAGATGGCGGCAGACGCAGCCGGCTTCGGTCAGAAGCGCGAGCGTTTGGGGCAGGCCCAGGTAGCTGTATTGGACGGGCGGGCCCATTTCGGTGTCCGATTTTTCTCCCGGCACATCGAGGCCGACCGTGGTGATGATCATCACGCCGTCCGGGGCGAGTCCCGCGCAGAGCTTGCGCATGACCGGCTCCTGCTTGGCGAGCGGGAGATGCCAGATGCTGTCCCACGCGGAGATGAAGTCGTAGCTTCGCGGGAGTTCCCAAGTGGAGATGTCCTCGTGATAAAAGGAGAGATGCGGATGCAAGTTGCGGATCAGCGTGAGCATCTTAGCGGAGACATCGAGCCCCTCGACTTTGAAGTTGTGGCTGAGGAGCAGATCTATGACGCGACCGCTGCTGCCGCAACCGACGTCGAGCGCGAAGCCGTGCTTCTGGGTGAACCCGAGCGCGCGCTTGAACTGGGGAATGCCGTACGTCGACTCGAGCATCCGCTCCTGCCAGACCTGGGCAAGCGTGTCGTAGCTTTGGCCTATCTCGCTGGGAAGCATGGTAGCGATCAGTCCATCAACTCATACGAGATCGAGCTGAGGACGAAGAAGGCGGCGGTTTCGGCGCGCAGGATGATCTTGCCAAGGGAGACGGGGAGAAATCCGGCGCTGCGGGCGTAGCCGATTTCGGCGGGGGTGAAGTCGCCTTCGGGTCCGATCATGACGACGATGGGCGTGCCCGCCTTGAGGCCGTTGAGGTGTTCGCGCAGGACGCCCTTGAGCGGCTTGGCTTCGCTTTGCAGGGAGGCGATCAGCTTCACCGCGCCGCGCGGGAGGGCGTTGACAAAGTCCTTCGGCGCGGCGGGCGGATGGATTACCGGCAGCCAGTTTTGGCCACACTGCTTGGCCGCTTCGATGGTGAGCTTCTGCCATTTTTCCACCTTGGCCTCGGCCTTTTCCTCGTCAACGACGGCGACGCTGTGGTCGGACTGGAGCGGTGCGAGTTCGGAGACACCGAGCTCGGTCGCTTTCTCGATGATGAGGTCCATCGACTTGCCCTTGGTCAGTGCCTGCGCGAGCCAGACCGGGTAGCTGGCGCGGGGCGTGGCGGCCTTGGCGAGAATTTGGAAGCGCACCTGGTCGCGCGCGATCTCGGTGATGCGCGCCTTGGCTTCGGAGCCGTGGCCATCGAAGACCGCGAAGAGATCGCCCACGCCCTGCCGCATGACCTGCGCGCAGTGGTGGGATTGTTCGGCGTCGAGCAGACCGCGGTCCAGGGACGGGGAGTAGTAGCGTTTCATGGGGGGAGGCATTAACCAAATTACCAAATTTTTCCAAGTTAACGAAATTGGAGATGGTTTGATCGAAGCTGAAAGCCTGAATTACATCTTCCTGTCGAACGACGCCTTGGGAGCGATCATTCTATGTAGGAGCCAATCGAGAAACAAGAATGTCGCTGCAGTCACCAAGAAGGATGGAAATGTTTCAGGTTCCATTTGGAGCGTCCCCGCATACACGTAGATGTAGGTCAGCATAGAGATGCCTAATGCCAAGATCGTCGCGATCCACTCGCAGGACGTCCACCTGGATCCATCTAAATTCATTTAAAAAAGTCCTTCGCTTTTTTGAAGAAGGAGTTTTCCTCGGGGTGGGTGTGTTCGTCGCAGCTATCGGCAAAGGCTTGCAGGTGCGCGCGCTGGGCTTGGTTCAGCTTGGTCGGCACCTCGACGTAGAGCTTCACGTGCAGGTCGCCGATGCCGCGGCCGTGGACTTCGGGCAGGCCTTTGCCGCGCAGGCGGAAGGTCTTCCCGGTCGGCGTGCCAGCGGGAACTTTCAGCACCGCGTGGCCCTCGAGCGTGGGCACTTTCACTTCGCCGCCGAGTGCCGCGCGGGCAAAGCTGATCGGCACGCTGCAGAAAAGATCGGTGCCTTCGCGCTGAAAAATCTCGTGCGGTTCCACGTGCAGGACGACGTAGAGGTCGCCCGCCGCACCGCCGCGTGCACCGCTCTCGCCCTGGCCGCTGGAGCGCAGGCGGGTACCATCCTCGACGCCCGCCGGAATCTTGATTTTGATTTTGCCCGTCTTCTCCACGCGGCCTTCGCCGTGGCAGGTATGGCAGGGCTTCTCGATCGTCTGGCCCGCGCCGCGGCAACGGGGGCAGGTCTGCGCGATATTGAAAAAGCCGCGCGTCACGGCCACCTGGCCCTGGCCGCCGCAGGTCGCGCAGGTCGTGACCTTGCTGCCCGGTTCCGCGCCGGTGCCGGAGCAGGTGTCGCAAGCCTGGAGCTTGGAGATTTCGATCTCCTTCTCCACGCCGCGCGCCGCTTCCTGGAAACTGATGCGCATGTCGTAGCGCAAATCGGAACCGCGACCGCGACCGCCGCCCCCGCTCTCCTGGCCTCCCATTTCGCCGAAAATGCTCTCGAAAATGCCGCCGCCGCCCCCGCCGCCCCGGCCCGCGCCGAAGACTTCCCTAAAGACATCGAAGGGATCGTGCACGCCCCCGCCGCCGAACCCGCCGCCACCACCCTGCGTGAAGGCCTGGTGGCCGTAGCGATCGTAGGCCGCGCGCTTGTCGGGGTTGCTGATGATTTCGTAGGCCTCGCCCAGTTCCTTGAACTTGTCCTCGGCCGCTTTGTCGCCGGGATTTTTGTCCGGATGGAACTTCACCGCGAGTTTGCGGTAAGCCTTCTTGATGTCATCGGGTGATGCATTGCGTTCAACGCCGAGCACCTGGTAATAGTCGCGCTTCGTGGTGGCCATTAGCGTAAATTTTGGGGTGCCTGTTCTGCGACCCCTGCCGGGGTCGTACCGCGTGGGGGCGTTAGTCCGGTGGTGGCGACCGCTGCAGCGGTCTTACCACCGGCTAGTGTTCTGTTATCCCTTCGGGATAAAAAGGCGCCATTGTCTCGTTCCCAAATTTCATTTGGGAACGCAATTGCGGAGGCCGTTTCACGACCGAGTTGGGTCGGCCGTTTTGAAAGACTGATCGGCGCGAAATGAAATTTCGCGGGAACACAGGGCGTTCCCAAATGAAATTTGGGAACGAGAAGAGCAGTAATCGTCGCCATCTTAGTGCTTCTTTCCCTCGCTCGGCTTGGCCACGAAAACCGAGGCGGCGCGCAACAGGCGGTCCTTCAATTTGTAGCCTTTGCGTAACTGCGTGATGATCTGGCCCTCGGGCACATCGTCGGATTCGGTATGGCCCAGCGCCTCGTGCCGATGCGGGTCGAACTGCTGTCCAACGGCGTCGATCGTCTCCACGCCGGAATCGCGCAGCACCTGCTGGAATTGGGCGAGCACCATCTCCAAACCTTGCGCGATCGCCTTGGCGTCAGTCGCGGTCTTCGCGGCCTGCATACCCATCTCAAAATTATCGAGCACCGGCAGTAGCTTTTCCAGGAACGATTCGCCGGCATAACGCACGGCGTCTTCCTTCTCGCGCAGGATGCGCTTGCGGGAATTGTCCCACTCCGCCTGCGCACGCAGGAATTTGTCCTTGGTTTCCGCAAGCTGAGTCACCACGGCCTGGTGCTCCTCGCCCGAGACCGGCTCCAAGGCGGCCTCTGGACTCAGAACCTCCGGGTTCGCGTCGGAATTGCTTACGTCATAGGGCTGCTCGGGCTGCTGCTGCCCGCTTTGCTTTTCTGCATCTTTACTCATAACTAATCCTTCATTTAATCGGAACGCTGCACGGCGGCAAGGGTGATGTCGTCGTTCTGCGGGTGGCCGCTGCTGAAATTCTGCACCCGGTCGACGATGGTCTTTACCAGGAAATCGACGCTTTGAGGTCCGGCCTCGCGCAGCACACCCTTGAGCTGCTCCTGGCCAAATTCGTTGCCTTCCTCATCCAGCGCTTCATTGATTCCATCGGTATAGACCACCACTGTATCCAGTGGCGAGAGTTCCACTGTAACATCCTTGATGACTTCGTCAAAGAGATCGCCCGAGTCAATACCGAGGGCCATGCCGGGAGCTTCGATCGCCTCAATCTGTTTAAAGTGGTTCTTGCACAACAGCGCCGCCTCGTGTCCCGCGCGGGCGAGGGTCAGCTTGCCGCTCGCATCCATCACGAGATAAATCATGGTAATGAACATGTCCTCCTGGATGTCGGGGTAGAGGAGCCGGTTAACCTCGCGCAGGACCTGAGCCGGGGAGTGATTGCCCGACGCCTTGCTACGCAGGACGCTGCGGCACATGGCCATGATGAGCGAGGCCGGCACGCCTTTGCCGCTAACATCGGCCACGGCCACGCCCCAGTGGGTGGCATCGACCTGGATGAAATCGAAATAGTCGCCGCTGACTTGCTGCGCCGGAATGTTGAGCGCGGCGGTGTTGAAGCCATCGACGGTGGGTGCCTTGCTGGGCAAGAGGATACGCTGGATTTCCCGCGCGACAGCGATGTCGTGGTCGAGGCGCTTCTTTTCCGTCAACTGGCTGTAAATCTGCGCGTGCTGCAGCGAATAGGCCGCCTGGTCCGCGACCGACTGCACGAGCTCGAAATCGGACTTGCTGAAGACTTTGCCTTCCTCGCGATTGGCGAGGGCCAGAACCCCAAGTTGCTCCTCGCGATAGTGGAGCGGAACGGCGATGTAGCTGGTGGTCTGGAGCGACTTTTGCCGGAACCAAGGGAAACGGTCGTCGCTCTCGGCTTTCTCCGCATGGATGCCGGTGCCGGTGCGCGCGACCTCGCCCACGACGCTGTTGGAATCGGCTGGCAACGCCTCGAGCCGGACAAAGGCCTCCAGGTTTTCCGCCCGCGCCGCGAGTTGGTCGGCGACGATGTTATCGACCTTGAGCACCGGCGGGAACATTCCGCTGACGATGGCGGCGACGAGCTTCTCCTTGTCGGCATCCCAGAGGTAAATGGCGGCGCCCTTGGCCCCCGTGACGGTGCGTGCGCAGTTGACGATGATGCGCAGGAGATGCTCGCGATCAATATCCTCGGTAAAGGCTTCGCCGAGGTCGTGGAGGAAATCGTAGACGATTTTCTTTTCCTGCTGCAGCGCGACGAATTCCTGGTGGAGGGAGACTTGGAGCTTCTCGCTCACGATCAGCTTGCGACGCAGGTACAAGAACCCGATGAAGAGAACGAACAGCCCAAAACTCACGATGTACCAGTCGAAGCCGCGCATAAAGGGTGGAAGCCGACCCTAGCAGAATGGGCGGGGCGTTTGTCTGTAAAATAAGAACGATTCGGGCGCGGGTCCCCACCTACTGGCGACCGCAGGTCCTCAGCTCTTGGCCGGCTGGCTTAGGTCTTCGCGCAGAAACTCGACCACGTCTTTAAACTTGGGGACGTTGCGCGGGTCGAATTCCATCAAGTTGACATGGGCCTCCAAGATCGTCGGACCGGCCTCGGCGCGGGTCGGGACGCTACAGGTCATCTCCTTGAGATTTTCTTCCTTTACTCCATTGAGGACACTCTTGGAGATATCGCGGGCACCGTTTGCTCCTGTTGTCGTCTCGATGCTGATCAGGCGGTCCAGACCGAGATTGCGCAGAAGTTCCAAGTTGCGGGGGCTGGCGTTCAGGATATGGAGCAGGCCTGCGCCTAACTCCTTGAGCTTCAATCCCAAGCCGAGAAGGATGCCGAGAAAAGTGCTATCTAAGTACGTGCAAGCATCGAGATCGACGACGAATCGGCGCACCCCTTCCTTGAGAAGTTGTTGATAAAACGCCTTCAAACAACCCGAGTTTTGAAACGAGCCGCGGCCCACTACCTTGATAAAGCCCAAGTCGGCACTACGTGCCACCAAGATTTTCGACATCTCCACCCTTGCAGTATAGGTCCACTAGACGAAAGGTCAACGCTGCAGCGACTAGATTATTTAGGGAGTGAATTATATCTGTGTTAGGACCGGTGGTCGAAAGTAGGGGGCGGCGTGGTCGCCGTCTGAATCGGGGGCAGGATGATAGGTCCCTTGGCGAACCCCGCTCGCCCGTGTATCGTCTTACGATGAAACTCGTCGTTGCGATCACCGGGGCCAGTGGATCGCTCTACGCCCAGCGGTTGTTGCAGATCCTCCACGGCGATCCGAAGGGGCCGCATGAAGTCCACGTCGCGCTCAGCACCCACGCCCGCGAGGTGGCGCAGGCAGAGGTAGGCAAACTCGCCATCCCGGAAGGCTTTACCGTCCACGGTGACTCGTCGATGCAAGTGCCGTATGTCAGCGGCTCCGCCCGGTTCGATGCGATGGTGATCGTGCCGTGCTCGATGGGGACGCTGGGGCGGATCGCGCATGGCTACTCGGACAGCGCCATCGCGCGCGCAGCCGACGTCTTCCTCAAGGAACGGCGCAAGCTCATCCTCGTCCCGCGCGAGACGCCATGGAATTTGATCCAGGCACGCAATGTCGTGACGCTGCTCGAAGCGGGTGCGGAGATCATCCCGGCCATCCCGGCGTTTTATCACCGGCCCGAGACCGTGCTCGATGTCATCGACACGGTCGTCGCCCGCCTGCTCGATCACCTTGGTCTCGACCACGCGCTGACCAAGCGCTGGATGGAGCCGGAGAAGAAGCGGGACTAGGCGGTGGTGAATGATTTCCTTTGAGAAATGGCAGTTCGCCGCTTAGTTCATTACATGGGACCAACTCGAAAGCGACTGATCATCGACATGGACGAGACCATCGCGGACAGCCTTTCGCGCCAGATCGAGTGGTTTGAGCGCGATGCAGAGACTCAGGTTTTGCGGGATCAACTGAAGGGGCAACATCTGCACCAATACGTCGGCGATGAGCATGGGGAGATGGTCCGCTCCTATGCGCATCACGAGGATTTTTTCCGCGACCTGCCGCTGCTCGACGGCGCGCAGGAGGCACTCGAGAAACTATCGGAAAAGTACGACATCTACATTGCCACGGCCGCGATGGAATTCCCGCTCTCCTTCGCGCCGAAGTACGAGTGGCTGCGGCTCCATTTCCCGTTCATCTCGCCGATGCGCTACATCTTTTGCGGCGACAAGAGCGTGCTGAAGGCCGATTACCTGATCGATGACACGGCCAAGCACCTGGAGGGATTTCACGGCGAGGGGCTGCTCTTCACCGCGCCGCATAATCTGCACGAGGACCGGTTCCGCCGCGTTGACAGCTGGGGCGAAGTGCTGGCGTTGCTGATGTAGGTAGCGCAGGCGCGGAATCTGGTGGCCCGGACAACTTGTTTTCCGGGTTCGTGCGAACCCTTGCGCACGAACAGGAGGTCACCAGTGATTCTCGATTGCAACGGAACATCGGCTGCCTTGGGTGACCTCCTGTGGCTCAGCTCATCGCTTCGCCGCCCGGACAACGAGTTGTCCGGGCCACCAGAAACTACTCCACCGCCAGCACCTGCACTTCGCCGCCTTCGCCAGTGACGGCGAGAACCTTGCCGTCGGGCGACCACGCCACGCGCGTCACGCCGCTCATGATCTTCGCGCGGCTGATCTGGTTCTGCCGCTGCGTGGGCGACCAGATCGCGATGCTGCCGTCACGCGCGCCGGAAGCGAGCCAGTCGCCTTGCGGTTGATAGTGGAGCGCGCTGATCAGGTCCGGGTGCCACTCCAGCAACATCGGCGTGCGTCCCTCCGGTCCCTTGCCGGAGCAATCCCAAACGGAAATCGTCTGCCCGCCGCCGGAAGCCAGCCAGCGGCTCGACTTATGCCACGCCAGTTGCCGCACCTTCGAGGCGAAACCGCGCATGTGCATCTCGCCGCCGTTGTCGGTATTCCACACGTGCACGGAAGCGTCCTGATTGCCCGTCATCAGCCATTTGCCGGAGGGGCTGAAGGCCATGTTCAGGATCGGGTCGCGCGACTTGAAGACGCGCTCGTCGGTGTTGTCGAAGGCGTCGCGCACAATGACCTCCGCGCTGGTGGCGATGGCCAGCGTGTCGCCGCCCATGATCCAGGCCACCTCGGAGATCGTCTTCGAAAGCTTCATCACTTCACTCGCCGATTCGCCGGCTTCCGTCCAAAGCGACGCTTTATTCCCCGCGCCGAGCGCCAGGATATAGCCGCGATCGCCAATCGGCTTTCGGCTCCACGCCAAGTGCTCCGGCCACATCGCGCCCGCGTCATGCTCCACGAGCATCTTCCCCTCGGTCACATCCCACAGCCGCCATTTGCCATCGCGCCCCGCTGTGGCAAGCGCCTTGCCATCCGGTCGCCACGCGACGCCATCGCAGCCATCCGCGTGCGCCTTCTCCAGAAGATGAACGGCCTTGCCTGCCGCCGCATCATAAATTGCGACCTGGCCGGAAACCGAGCCCACGGCCAACTGCGTGCCATCCGGCGACCACGCCAAGCTCGTGTTAAAATCGTCGAGCTTGCCGTGCCAGATGTAATCAATGGCGCGAAATTGTGGGTTCAAAGCCTTAATCTCCTCGAGAAGCGTACTCTACATTCTCCGGCAGCCACAACGGAAAGTCTAGTGCCGTCCAAGAGGCGTTCGGAAACAGCCCTGCTTCGGAAACCTGCCGAACCAAATCATCGTTTGTTGCGCCCTCTACCAAATCGAATCGATGAAACGATTTTAAAAGATCGCCGTAAGTTCGACGAGCAATCCCATCTAACAAAGCGACAGGATCTTTATCGGTGAGTCCGGAAAGATCGAGCTCCAGAATCTTGAGGTTTTTATCGATCGCCATCGTCCTGCAATCAATAGCCTGAGAGTCCGTGATCCAATACTGCATCGAGTCGGTTACGTCTGTTCCGGGTTGTTGCGTGTCAGAGATCAGGCTGCCCTGGATGGTCAACACATAGACCAGCCAAGTGCCAGCAGTTCGTGCCATACTAAATCCTAAAGCGGAACTTAAGCCAAACAGTTTTGGAAGCCTTCATTCAGCGCCTGGCGATCCAGGTCGCGGCCGATGAAGATGATCGTGCTCACGCGCGGATCGGTACCCCACTCGCGGTCGGGCTTGCCATCCATCAGCATGTGGACGCCTTGGAAAACGAAGCGCATCGAGCGGCCCTTAATGGCGAGGATTCCCTTCATGCGGAAGATGTCCTGGCCCTTCACGCGCAGCAGCGTGCCGAGCCAATCGGAGAGCTTCTTCTCGTCGAGATCGCCTTCATGGCGGATGCCGACCGAGGTCACATCTTCCGCGTGGTGATGGTCGTGGTGCTCCTCTTCCTCATGTTCATGCTCATGCTTGTGCAACTCGTGCTGACAATCGTCGCCGGTATGGTCGTGATCGTGATGATGCTTATGGTCATGATCATGCTCCTCCGTCGCCTTGAGAAAATCAGGCTCGTGCTCCAGCGCGCGCTTTAAATCAAAGCCGCCGACATTGAGCACCTTGTTCAAATCGACCACGGAATTCTTCGTCTCGTAGACCTTCGCCATGGGATTCATCTTCTTGATGCGCGCCTCGGTCTTCTTCAATTCGTCGGCGGAAACGAGGTCCGTCTTGTTCAGCAAAATCACATCGGCGAAACCGATTTGCTCGCGCACCTCGCGCATGTCGTCGAAGTGGAGGCCGACGTGCTTCGCGTCGACCACCGTCACGATGCCATCGAGGATGAAGCTCTCCTTCACTTCCTCGTCGGTGAAAAACGTCTGCGCCACCGGGCCGGGATCGGCCATGCCGGTCGTCTCGATCAGCACGGAATCGAACTTATCACGGCGCTGGCGCAGCTTGTGCAGGATGCGGATGAGATCGCCCCGCACGCGGCAGCAGATGCAGCCGTTGTTCAGCTCAAAAATTTCCTCGTCCGACTGGATGACGAGCTGGTGGTCGATGCCGATCTCGCCGAATTCGTTTTCGATGACCGCGATGCGCTTGCCATGGTTCTCGGTCAGAATGCGATTGAGCAGCGTGGTCTTGCCGGCGCCAAGAAAGCCGGTGATGACGGTAACGGGAATGAGAGCGGAAGAGTCGGGCATAGCGTATCGTGGTTGGGGGAATCAATCTAAATGCCCCGGAGGCACCGTCAAGGGCTGAGGCGCGACGGAAGATCTATTCGCACGACCACACTTCAGTGCCTGGGGGAACATCCGCCTTGGAAACGTCGGTCGTGACGACGAATGGCGCATGAGCTGCCGGTTGACTTCGATCTCGGCGGGTTATGAGCTCGATACTTTTTATCGATGTCTCGATTTCAGAACCGTCAGGCCGTGCTAACACGACCTTTTCACCAACTCGAATGATGCGGACTGACTCAGATGGGTACGGAATTCCAGGAACGATAACTAGTCCTACACCGGTAATTGGGAAGGTTTCCTCAACTTTTGAAAGTAAAACCCTTTTGGCCATGCAACGCTTAAACTGCGGGAAAACTCGGAATTCGACGTTACCGTCAACGTCGTACTAGACGTTCCCAACAATACCCGGCTTTTTGATTACGGCCGTTTTGGCCGCGGTCTTCACGATGGTCGGCTTGATGCTCTCCTGCATTTGTAGCATCAACTGGCGATGCTTGTGGGTCAGCGATTCGTGCTCGCGGCGGAGTTCTTTGAGGTCCTCCTCCAGTTGCCGGATGTGCTGGTCTTTCGCCATGTCAACGGCAAGCGAAGCGGTCGATTTATTCGCCTCGCGGGCCGGGCGCCGCGCGGCCCGCTTGCGCTCAAAGTCGATCGCCGCGATCAGCGCGGTGAGGGGCAGCGACTGGTTTGTCTTCGCGTGCGTGGCCACGGTCTTCTCGGTCACCAGGCCCTCGTTGATAAATTCGCGCAGCGTAGCGACCGTCGTCGGGCCGTAGGTTTCGCCCCCGATCAGCTTCACAATCCAGAGCATCTCCAGGAAATCGACCTCCGGCGCAGGACGCCAGTTCTCGTCGCTTTCGTCCACCATGTCCTCCGGCGCGATCTGCGCGGAGTTCGCCCATTCCTTCAGCGTCTCGGGATCGACCGGCCCGTAGATGGAATTGTCCGGGCCCTTCCGCACGCGCCAGAACATCGGCGTCTCGTCGGGCGCTGCTTCCAAAGGTTCGCTCATAGTTAGGTCCCCGGCTTGGGGATGAAAAGTTTTTGTCCCGGCTTCAATTCGCTGTCCTCGGTCAGCCCGTTGGCTTTCCGAATTTGCGCAACTGTCACATGCACGCCGTTGTCCCGGTAGGCCGCAGCAATCATTGTAATCGTCTCGCCGCTGGCAACAACATGATAATAGCCTTTTTGCGGCTTCGGCACCGGGGCGGGCGTGGTGTCAGCCGTGGGCGGACTTTTCGGCGCGGGTTGCGAGGCATCAGGCGGCGGGGCGAGCGAGGGATCGGGCTTGGTTAAAGCCGTGGCTGGCGTCGCGGGACTGGCGTTCGAGCTGCTGGCGCTGGCCGCCGAATCATCCGTCGTCTTTTTCTTCGACTTCGTGCTCGAGCTCTTTTGCGCCGCAATCATATCCGCCACATTATCGATCAGCGTCTGCCGCACCTTCACTTGGTCGGCCTTGTAGGAATCGAACGCGGCCTGCAGGTCCGCCAGTTGCTGCTTCAGCGCGGCGTTATCGGTCTGCAACTGCGTCACGTTCGCCTGCAGGGCGGAAACGTTCATTTTCATTCCATCCACGGCGGCCTTCGTCGCCTCGGAGTTGGCCTGCATGTTGTCGAGTTGGTCGCTGGCTTTCAGCAGCTTCTCGCGCTCAGCCTCGTGATCCTGCAGCGCGCCCGGGTCGGGCACCTGCGCCGGCACCCGGGCCGCAACGGAAAGAACGAGAACGAGGAAAAGGAGATGTTTTCTCACGGGATTTTCAACCCCTACCATACGAATCCTGTCAGCCCTCGGCAAGCTTCGCCAACTCGCTTTCATTTAGAATGGTGATGCCGAGCTTCTGCGCATCGTCCAGCTTCGAGCCCGCGTTTTCGCCCGCGACGACATAGTTGGTCTTCTTGCTCACGCTGCCGGAGACTTTGCCGCCGCGTGCGATGATCCACTCCTTCACCTCATCACGCGGCTTTTCCAGCGTACCGGTCAGGACGAAGGTCTTGCCCGCGATCGCGGCTGCCTCGACGCGCACGGTTGTCTTTTGCGCGGTCATGTTCACGCCGGCCTGGCGCAGCCGATCGAGCAGCTTTCGGTTATCGTCGTGGCTGAACCAGGTGACAATGCTCTTGGCGACGACGTCACCGATGTCGCGCACCGCGCAAAGTTCCTCTTCCGTCGCTTTCTCAATCGCCTCCACGGAGCCGAAGTGACCCGCCAGCGCGCGCGCCGACCCCGCGCCGACGTGCAGGATACCCAGACCAAAGAGCAGGCGCCAGAGATCGGCCTGCTTGCTCGCCTCGATGCCGGCGAGAACATTACTCGCCGATTTTTCCGCCATGCGTTCCAGGCCGGATAATTTTTCGAGCGTGAGGTCGTAAAGATCGGCGGGATTCGCCGCGAGCTTGGCCTCGACCAGTTGCTCGACGAGCGATTCCCCCATGCCGTCGATATCCATCGCGCCGCGCTGGGCGAAGTGCTGGATGCGCCGCTGGGTCTGGGCCGGGCAGGAGGGATTCGGACAGCGCAGGAAAATGCCCTCGAAGCCGAGCTCCGTTTCGCATGCCGGGCATTTCACCGGATGCTCGATCGCCTTCTCCTTTCCGGTGCGCGCCTCGACCACCGCGCCGAGCACGGCCGGGATGACCTCGCCCGCTTTCTCGACGGTGACATGATCGCCGATGCGGATGTCCTTGCGCTTGATCTCCTCGAAGTTGTGCAGCGTGGCCCGCGCGACGGTCGTGCCCGCCAGCAGCACCGGCTTCAGTTCTGCGACAGGCGTAATCGTGCCCGTCCGGCCGACCTGAAAGGTGACGCTCTCGAGCGTCGTCACCGCTTTCTCCGCAGAATATTTGTAAGCGATGGCCCAGCGCGGTGCCTTCGAGGTCGCGCCCAGCGCGTTGCGCAGTCGCCATTCGTTCAGCTTCACTACCGCACCGTCCGTCGCGTAGGAGAATTTTTTCCGCGCCAGGTCGAGCTCTTCCACGGCTTCGAGCAACGCGGCCTTCGTCTCGCAGGACCAGGTTTTCTCCGGCACGGGCAGGCCAGCTTTCTTGATCAGCTCCAGCCATTCTTCTTGTGACGCGCACTCCACGCCGCGCAATTCACCGGGGCCGTAGAGCACGATCGAGAGCGGACGCTTGGCCACCAGCTTCGAGTCGAGTTGCTTCAGCGTGCCGGCGGCGGCATTGCGCGGATTGGCGAAGGTGGCCTCGCCTGCGGCCTCGCGCTGGCGGTTCAGTTTCTCGAACGCCGCGCTGGGGTAATAGACCTCGCCGCGCACTTCCAGCACCGGAGCCTTGCTTTTGATCTCGAGCGGCAGGTTGCGGATGGTGCGCAGGTTGACTGTGACATCGTCGCCTTTCTGGCCGTCGCCGCGCGTCAGGCCCTGCACGAACTTGCCGTGCTCGTAACGCGCGCTGACCGCGACGCCATCAATCTTCGGCTCGATGACAAAGCTCAGCTTTTCGCCTTCGAGCGCCTTCTGGATGCTATCGACGAAGGCTTCCAATTCGGACGCGGAGTAGGTGTTGTTGAGGCTCTGCATTGGCAGTGCATGCGGAACCGATGTGAAGTGGGCCAGTGGCGCGCCGCCGACGCGCTGGCTCGGCGAATCGGCGGTGGCCAGCGCCGGATGCGCCGTCTCGAGGTCGATGAGCTCGCGGTAAAGCGCATCGTATTCCTGGTCGGAGACGAGCGGCTGCGCTTCCTCATAATAGGCGCGGTCGAGTTTTCGGATTTTATCCGCGAGTTCCTTATGCTTCCGCGCCGCCTGGGTCATGCTGTAATTGAATCCGAGTTGCGGAGGTTGTCGAGTTAAGAAGGTAGACGGCGCAGGCCCTTGCGCCGGAAGCGTCCTGCGGCAGGACGCCTTGAACATCCGCTTCAAAAAGAGAACGTTATTTTAGATGCGCAAACACATGTGGTCGCGCGTGCTCGCGCAACCGTTCCGGCGCAAGGGCCTGCGCAGGCTACCTTGTGGTTTCGAACCTCACCAATTGACTTCCACCGTATGCGGCGAACGCTGCGCGCTCTTGTCGGTGTATTCCTGAAATTCCAGATCCATCGCGTTGGGATCCTTCATCCAGAATTGCAGCGTGTGGTCCGCGCCCATTTTGATGTCGCCCGGCGCGTAGCCGCTCGCGACCAGTTTGGCGTGCAGACCCTTGAGGTCCTCCGTCTCCAGGCAAAAATGGTTCAGCACCCGCTTCTCGATTGCCTCGACTTCATCGGCGAGAAACACCTCCACGAAGGTCTCGTTCGTCGCCTTCATATAGAAGCCGATCAACTTGCCTTTGCGCATGAAATCAAAGTGGCGCGTCATGCCGAGCGGGCCGCAGTAGAACGCCGCCGTGGCGTCGAGGTCGGTCGATTTGATGCAAACGTGGGCGACCGATTTGATGCTCATCGGTTAACCCTCGCTGACGATGCGCCAGCCGTCGTCGTAGCGTTGAAACGCCGCCTTGCCGCGCTGGCCGGTGTAGAGGTAAGGCCGGATGGTGGTCATGTCGGCGGGAATGGCGATGGCGGAAATGAATTCGACCTGCAGGATGCGGCTGCCGATCGGGCCGGAGGTGATGCCGGTGATTTTCTCCACGCGCTCGGCCAGCGGCGTGGTGAGGTAGAAGAACGGCGTTTGCGCTTTGCCGGTCTTGTCCTCATCGGGCCGGCGGATCTGGTCGGTGTCGCCGGTCAGACGATGGAGAAAACTCGTCTGCTCGAAGTCGAAATCATAGGCGCCGAAGAGCTCGAAGTCGCGGCCCGGCGCGACCAGCCCGGCTGCCTGCGCGGCCTCAATGCCGCCGATGTCGAAGGCGAGCTGCGTGACGCGTGGCGTGGCCAGTTGCTGATTGAGGAGTTCCGCCGCGATGTCACGCGTCAGTTCGCCGTTCAGGTTGGTCGGGATGATGATGAAACCATTGAGCAGGCTGGCGTCGGAGAACGGACCTTCCGGCGCGCCGAGTCCGGTCCACGGCGAAAGCGCCTGCGCCACGCCGGGCTTGGGTGCAACTCGCGAGGGCGGCGGCGGTGTGCGCGTCGGTGGGCATTGCAACTGCACATCGCCGAGGGCGATCCATTCTGGCAGCCCTTCATGCCACGCCAGGTCGGTGCGCAGGAGCGAGCCTTGTGCGAGGTAATCGCGGACTTCCTCGTCGGTGTAAGGCCCGAATTGGGTGCCGTCCCGGCCGATCAAAATTTCCATGGTCGTGGAGGTGATTGGAGCAGAAAGCGGCGAGGGGTGAAGCTTAAAGAATGGGAATCTGGGAAAACCGTTATGTCAGGATTTGACATAGGCGAGATGAAGCCCAAATAAGCCCATGAATGTTTCACTTACGGAGCCCATGGAGAGCTTTGTTCGTCAAAAGGTCGCGGTAGGCGAATATGAAACTGCCAGTGAAGTTGTGCGAGAGGCCCTGCGCCTCCTTCGACACCGGGACGAAGTCTGGAAAACGGAGGTAAGCAGCAAGATCGCGGTGGGGCTGGATTCCATTCGCGCCGGTCGCACCGTGCCGGCGAAGCAAGTGAAGCTAAGGATGGCGGCATTCAAGAAGAAGTGGGCGAAGGCTTCCTCCGGCGAATAAACGGCTACGAGTTCTCAATTGAAGCTGCCAGCGATTTGGAGGAGATATGGCTCTTCATCGCCAAGGACAATCCGGTTGCTGCGGATAAACTTGAGGCGGAGATATATGAAGCCTGCGAGTTCCTGGTGAAGAATCCCGACTGGGCCATCGGCGCCCCGACCTTACTCAAGACCCGGTGCTCTTCTGGCCAGTCCAAGGAAATTATCTGGTTATTTACCAACGCGCTTCCAGACCGTTGAAAATTGTCCGGATCCTGCATGCTAGCCGTGATGCAGGAGAACAGTTGAATTGATCCACGCCCGGGCGCACCGCTTGGGTTACGTCGCCGCCAGCATCACCAGCGTATTATTCGCGGCGTGCAGGAGAACTGGCAGCCGCAGCGCGCCGGTCTTCATCCGGGCCCAGCCGAGGACGAGGCCCATGCCGAAGAGGAGCGGAAATTGCGCGAGCTGGAAGTGGATCGCGCCGAAAGCGAACGCCGTCACGATGATTGTGGTGGCATCGGACCAGCGCTTGCGCAACGCATCATAGAGGTAGCCGCGAAAGAGAATTTCCTCCGCGACGGGCAGGACCAGACCGATGGTCGTGATCGAAATCCACGGCGAGGCTTCCTTCGCCTTCTCGAAAAGGGCCCGCGTCGATCGGTCGGCGAGAGGCGAGCCGGTGAGGAGCGTCAGCAGGTAATCGTAGAGTGCATCGGCGGCCAGGACCGTGACCACGCAGCCGACGAAAAAAACGGTCAGCGTTCGCCATGGCAGCGTGGAAGGTTTCCACAACCGGTGCCAATTCGTGCCGAGCGAGAACATGACGACAGGCAGTGCGCCCCAGACGGCGATCATGAGGATAAGCAGGTCGGCGGTGAGTGCGTTGCCGAGCAGGAAGGAGGCGAAGACGGCCACGAACTGGCTTTCGACGTAAAAGCAGATCCAGCCGATGGCGAGGGCGAGGTGAGGCGGCCCGGTGGCGCGAAAGGTGAAGAGACCGAGCGTGACGCCCAGTGCGGCGTATGCCAAGGCGGTGAGAAGAAAGCAGATGATGACGGTGCGATGGAAGACGGAGAGGAAGAACGGGAGATCGAACGCGGTCGGGTCGTGGGTCTCCAGGAACGTGCGCAGATTGAGGATGGCGACGTGCTCGCGCAGTCTCTCGTTTTCCGGCAGCGCGGCGAGCGCTTTCAGAGCCCACTTGCGCGCCTCGCTGGTGTTCTGCTGGACGCCGTGGCCGACTTCATAAAGGTAGGAGAGATTCCACTCGCCGTAGGTATCGCCCTGCACGGCGGAGCGGTAAAGCCAGGCGAACGCGGCCTGATAATCACGCGGTGTGCCGCGGCCCACGTTGTAGAACGAGCCGAGGTATTGCTCGGCGGAAGGATCGTCATGCCGGGCGGCGGCGTAGTACCAGGCAAAGGCGGCGTTGTCGTCGCGGGCCACCCCGCGGCCTTGCTGATAGAGGAAGCCGAGGTTGGTCTCGGCGGTGGCATCGTCGTGGCGCGCCGCGATGTAATACCAGGCGAACGCGGCCTTGTCGTCCTGGGCCACTGCGCGGCCCAGCCGGTAGAAGGCGCCGACGTAGCGCTCGGAAATCGCGTCGTCGTGGCGGGCGGCGGTGTAGTACCAGGCGAACGCATTCTTGTCGTCCTGCGGGACGCCGCGGCCGAGCCGGTAGAGGTAGCCGACTTGGCGCTCGGCGACCACGTCGTCATGCCGTGCCGCCGCATCGTAATACCAGGCGAAGGCAGCGGTGTCGTCCTTGGCCACGCCGCGACCGTTCAGGTAGCAGGCCGCGAGGTTGACCTCCGCCTGCGCATTGTCCTGACGAGCGGCGGCATAGTACCAAGCGAAGGCGGCGGTAACGTCTCGCTCCACGCCGAAGCCGGTCTCGTAGAAGTAGGCGAGATTCTGTTCCGCGGCGGAATCGCCTTGCCGGGCGGCGGCGTAAGTCCACGCAAACGCGGCGGCGGGGTCGCGTTCGACGGCGGTGCCTTCGCTGCACATCCAGCCGAGATGGCGCTCGGCCACGGCGTCATCCTGGCGGGCGGCGGCGTAAGTCCAGGCAAAGGCGGCATGGCTGTCGCGAGGGGTGCCGGTGCCTTGCTCATAAAGGAAGCCGAGATAACGCTCGGAGACGGGATCGTCATGCCGAGCGGCGGCGTAATACCAGGCGAAGGAAGCCGTGTCGTCGCGAGCCGTGCCGAGGCCAGTGCCGTAGAGGTAGCCGAGAAAACGCTCGGCGTAAGTATCGTCCTGCTGCGCGGCGGCGTAGAACCAGGCGAACGCTTCCGTGAAGTTTTGGCTGGTGCCAACTCCATAATAGCAACGGAGCGCCAGGGCGAGCTCCGCCATGCCGTACCCTTGGGCGGCCGCCTTCTGCAGCAGCGCGGTGGAGGCGGCGAGATCCTGACGCACGCCCCGGCCAAAGCGGAGCATGGCGGAGAGGCTGACCTGCGCCGGTGCATAGCCCTGGTCGGCGGACTTGCGATACCAATCGGCGGCCTGCCCATAATCCCGTAGCCCCGGCAGCGTGTTCTCGTAGAAGTAGCCCAGGCTGCATTGCGCCTGCCGATCGCCCGCTTGGGCGGCAGGCAGGTACGCCTTGGCGAAGGAAACCCGCGGCACGGAGATCGACTGGTCCGCGACGCCAGTACGCTGGACGGTGAAGGTGACGTTGGTGCCGATCGTGCCATCGCAGGCATGGAGAAGTGCCCCAGTCCCGAGCATCGTCGAGGTCGATGCGCCATCAATCGCCGTGACGATGTCGCCCTTCTTGATTCCGGCCCCATCCGCCGGGCCTTGGGCCGCGACGAACTCGACGATGGCGTAGCCTGAGGCTTTATCGTGGGACAGGCTGGCGCCGATCCGGCCCGCCAGCGGATCGAGCAGTTGCGCCCGGGCCATCGAGAGAGCGCTGAGCAAAAGGACCAGCAGGATGAGGCGGCGCGTCACGGTGCGGAAGTATCCGCGGCCCGTTGCCGCTGGCGAAACAAAAATATTTTCAAAGAGCAAAACCCGAAGCCCCATCCTCGCGGACAAGGCTTCGGGTTAAGCGTGCGCTGCGCCGGATTACTTGTTGTGGCGCCAGCTCGTCACGTCGACCTCGAGCTTCCCGATGCCGAGGAATGCCTGGTCGATCTGGCCGCGGATGACGATCGGCACGCCGACTGGGAGCTTCGCTTCGCTGTCGAGCTGGATCGTGCCCGTGCCATCGGTGAAGATGTAGGTCTCATCCTTATATTTCTCGGTCACCTTGCCCACGAGAACGACATAACGATCATCCACGCCGATGTCATCGTCCTTATCGCGAGCGATGACCCACGCGATGCTGCTGACATGGTCCTTGGTCTTGTTCGGGTTCTCGTCGCCGGCCTTGACGGCGGCGGCAGGAGTGAGGAGTGAGAGTGCGGTGAGGGCAACAAACAGTGGCTTTTTCATGTGATTCGTTAATTAGACTACCTTAATTTGGAGTGGAAGTTATTTTTATTAGCTAATGCCTAATTCGACGTGCGAAGGAGGCGAAGGGCACGTAAGCGAAGTTGGCCCGAGATTTGCAACACCCGTGGAAACTATGTCCGACTATTCCACCATGCCTGATGAGGAGCCTATCCCGTACGACCCCATCAAGGCCAAGGCCAAGCGGGCGCAGGATGCCGAGAAGATCCGGCAGGACTTCATTAACAGCCAACGCCTGCCCAACCGTGCCCCTGCGAGCCAGCAACCTCTACCGGAATCCGACGGGGATGAGTGCTGAAATGGGCATCCCGCAGCTCGCGCCTTTCCTGAAGCAGGTCGATGAGGAGCAGCTGAACCGCATCCTTGACGAGGTGCTGACCGAATGCCGCCGACGCGAGGCGGATAAGCTGAAAAAGGACATTCTCACCCACAGCCAGGCCATTCGCTTGGGCAAGCGGCCCGGCACTTAGGAGAGCCCTCGGGCTCGGTGCCTTTGCGAGGAAAGCCCTCGCGAAGGGCCAAGGCTATTTCTCAGGTAGGCGGCCCGTGGGTCGCAACCGGCCCAACTTGTGCGTGCTGTTGATGACGTCAGTCTTCAAGGCGTGGGAATCGCGGCGGCGCATCTCGCGCAGCACGCTGGCCATGAGATCGTCGAGTTCGGTGGTCGTCAGCTCCTTCAGGGAGAATCCGTATTTCTGCGTTTCGTTAT
>CAZZWT010000016.1:0-19592 GCA_964657775.1 uncultured Candidatus Methylacidiphilales bacterium
GCAAGCCTCCGGCTTGCTAAAAACAGCCTACTCGGACTTTCGCAGAGGTCTCAAGATGTTGCGAGTATTCATCAGTACCGGGCCTCACGCGCTCCCAATCAATATCCCCACGATGAATACCAGCACGCCTCCGACGATGACCTGGAACGCGGCGCTGAGCAGGGGCGTATCCATATAGCGATGCCGAATCCACGCGATGACGGCGAGTTCGATGGCGACGATGACGACCGCAATGGTCATGGCGATATTGAAGTTCTTGATCAGGAATGGCACGGTGTGGCCGATTCCGCCTGCCGTGGTCATCAAGCCGCAGACGAAGCCGCGCGCCAGGGGCTTGCCGCGACCGCTCAGCACGCCGTCGTCGGACATCGCCTCCGCGAAGCCCATGCTGATGCCCGCGCCGACGGAGGCGGCCAGGCCGACGAGAAACGCATCCCAGCTATCCTTGGTCGCAAACGCCGCTGCGAACACCGGCGCGAGCGTGGAGACGGAGCCATCCATCAACCCCGCCAACCCAGGCTGGATGATTTGCAGCACAAACTTGCGCTTGGCGGAATCGTCCTCCTTCGCGCGTGCGCCGGATTGCTTCTGCTTCTCATCCATTTCCTCGGCGAGGTCGTAGTGTTTGCTTTCCTCGGCGGCGAGATCGCCCAGAAGCTGCCGCACCCCGGCATCGCTCGTTTGCGCAATGGCGGCCTGGTAGAAATTGCGCGCCTCATCCTCCATGTGTTCGATTTCCTGGCGGATCATCGGAACGGTGAGGTTGGAGGTCAGCCACAGCGGCTTGCGCGTGATGAAGCCTTTCACGTCCTGGCGGCGGATGAGCGGGATGTGTTCACCAAATTTCTGCCGGTACATGTCGATAAGGCGATGCCGGTGGCCGTCCTCCTCATCATGCATGGCCTTCAGCGACTTGGCCGTATCGGGATAGTCCTTCCCCACGCGCTCGGCCAAATCCGCATAGATGCGACCGTCCTCTTCTTCCGATTGAATCGCAAGCGCGAGGACTTCCTGCGGCGTGAGTTCTTTCAACGTTTTGGGCATGGACGAAAGGTACTAAAATATGTCGCGGGGGCAACGAAAGCCCCTGATGTTTTTAGAAAGGCGCAAAAAATGGCTTCACCGTTCGTAACTCGAATCACTAAATTTGCAGGTAGATACTTAAGTGATGCTGGATAATTTGCCATGCGCACGCCTGATTCTCTAATATCTCCGCCTTGGCGACATCAAGGCATGGAAGTAGCTCGACAGCCCTCAATCCCCTCGCCCCAAAATCCCATGAGCCGCATCAAAGAAAAAGCCCTGACGCCTGTCCCCGTCCTCGCCAAAACCGAGAAATCGCCCAAGCCAGAAAAGGCGAAGAAGGAAAAGAAGGAAACCGCCATCGCCAACGGCAACGGCGCGATGGACCACCGGCTGGCCGAGTCCTTCCCCATGATCAAGCTGATCGACCAGCGCATCAAGGAATCGGTGCCGGCGGAGATCATCGCCAAGGTGAACGCGGTGACGAGCAAGCGGCAGATCATCTGCTCCACGTATCCCTACGACAAGGCGATCAAGAACAAGCAGTACGAAAAGGAGGCGAAGCTCCTCCAGATCGAGCTGGTCAAGATGCAGGCCTGGGTGCAGAAAACGGGCGCGAAAGTCGTGATGCTTTTCGAAGGCCGCGACGCCGCCGGCAAGGGCGGAACGATCAAGCGCTTTACCGAATTCCTCAACCCGCGCGGCGCGCCCGTGGTGGCGCTGACCAAGCCCTCCGAAAGCGAGAAGGGCCAGTGGTATTTCCAGCGTTACATCGAGCAGTTGCCGACCGCGGGCGAGATCGTTTTCTTCGACCGCTCCTGGTACAATCGCGCGGGCGTGGAGCACGTGATGGGCTTTTGTTCGCCGCACGATTACCTCGAGTTCATGCGCCAGACGCCCGAGTTCGAGCGCATGCTGGTGCGCAGCGGCAAGTACTTCTTCAAGTTCTGGTTCTCCGTGAGCCGCGAGGAACAGTTGCGCCGCTTCATGGGCCGCGCCCGCGATCCGTTGAAGCAGTGGAAGCTCTCGCCGATGGACGTCGAATCGCTCGCCCGCTGGGACCAATACACCAAGGCGAAGGAAGCGATGCTTTTCTACACCGATACGGCCGACGCGCCCTGGACCATCGTGCGCTCCGACGACAAGAAGCGCGCACGGCTGATGGCCATCCGGCACGTGCTCTACACCATCCCCTACGACGGCAAAGACAAGCACGTCGTCCAGCCGCCAGATCCCCTTATCCTCGGCAGCGCGAAATCGATCTACGAGCGCGACGAGAAGCCGGGCAAGGTGGTGTCGTTGGTGGATAAGAAGTGATGCGCGAAGACATCTCCAGCTAATTGAGCATTCCGAAGGATCCGTTCTTTGCTTCCCGAAAGAGCTGGCGGAGTTGATCCTTCCGCTGCGGTCAGGCTGACTGCACGCCTAGTCGGGCCTGCGCCTTCCGCATTGCAATTGTACCGCTGCGCGCAACGATGGCCGCGTGCTCGCACGCTTCCTTTTCACGCTCGTGATTGCGCTCCTTAACGTGACAGCGGCCTACGCGATCAAGATCACCGTTGATGATTCCCCTACCGGGCAACGCCAAGTCATCGATGGCTTTGGCACCTGCATCGGCACGTCGGGCGATAAGAATTGGTTTCAGAACGCTTACTACGACGATATGGGCTGCTCCATCATGCGGATGGATCTCACGCCGCAATTTAAAAGCCCTTACGCGGATCATTCGTTCAACTCGCCCTGGTTCAGTAATCCGCCGCCGCTGAAGATCGACGATCCGGCCAACCTCGGCGGGCCGGAGCACAACTGGGTGCGCACTTACACCAATGCGGATGACTACACGCGCGAGTTCGGCGGCCAGCGCGCGCCGATTGCGGTGATGGGCCCCGACATCGCAAAGAACATTTCCTATTTCGATTACGACAAGGTGGCCGCGCAGGGGGCAATGGCGAGGGCGGGGTTCGCGCGTAAGGCTCAGCTCGGCGATTTCAAGCTCTACGGCTCGATCTGGTCGCCTGCACCGTGGGTGAAAATCGCCAATGGCCAGAAGTCGGGCGATCATCAGGGCATCATGCCGGCGACAGGTACGCCCTATCCGTTCGTCTGGGGCGGCAACTTCGCGGGCGGCAAAGTCGACACTTCGGGCACGCCGATCGCCGCCTTCAATGACGGCACCGGGCCGACCAGCGCGCTGACCCAATTCGCGCGCGGCACGGCGGCGTACCTCAAGGGCTTCCAGGATAAATACGGCGTGCCGTTTTACGCCATCAGCATCCAGAACGAGGTGAACTTTCCTGAATTCTACAATAGCTGCGTCTACCAGACCGCGCCGGAATACATCGCGGCGTTGAAGGCCGTGCGGAAGGAACTCGACGCGCAGCCTGACCTGAAAAATATCCTCATTATCGGGCCGGAGGACTTGCTCGGCGGCAATGCTTTCGGGATGTGGCAATTCGGCGCAGGCGCGGGCGCGACGCACAAGAATCTGCAATACGTTAGCGCGATCGGAAAGGATCCCGATGCGGCCGCCGCGCTCGGCTTTTTCTGCATTCACGGCTACGCGGATGATGGCGCCTCCGCCATCGGCGCTGACTCGGAAACCTGGCGGCGGTGGACCGAGGGTTGGCAAGCCAGCCCCGCGCCCGGGCTGCCCGAGAACGTGCCGGGCTTCACCTCCTATCACAAACGCAGTTGGATGACGGAGACGAGCGGCGAGAAACCGGATTGGCTCGCGCCCGGCAGCGGCTTCCCCGGCAACGGCGCGTGGAGCATCGCGCTGAAGATGCAGCAGGCGCTCACCGCCGGGCAGGAAAGCGCCTGCCTCTACTGGCAATTCGCCGACGGCGACGGCCACGTCACCACGATCGAAAGCCTGACCCAGCAACAGGACGTCACGCAGCAGCCGAAATACGTCGCCTTCAAACATTTTGCGAAATATATCCGGCCCAGGTCGGTGGCGGTCAAAGCGACGGTGGATGACAACGTGGGCGTGACCGCCAGCGCGTATGTCGGCTCACCGAATCACACGCTCACGATCGTCCTCGTCAATAAAAGCGCGACTGCTCAACCGGCCTCGATCACGCTGCCCGCCGATTTCTCCAATGCGAAAAGTTTCCATGCGGTGACGTCCAGCGAAGATAAACTTTGGCAGGAATCGGACCTCGCGCCGGCGAGGGGCAAGCTCGACCTCACCGTCCCAGGGTATGGCGTGGTGACGCTGGCGGTGAAGGAATGAACTGCTCCTCGCCTGACTTGTAAACCCGCCACAAAATAAGTAACCTTACTCTATGAGTTTCGACGACGTCAAAAAAGCGATCGCAACGTTGTCCCCCGAACAACGCACCGAACTTGAAGAGGCACTTCATGCGCTGGATGAGGGCATCACGGTTGAAGAACTGCGCGAATTGAACGCAATGATCGACGAAGAATTAAACGATCCTTCGCCCGAGTTATCCGTAGAGCAGGTTCGGGAAAGCATCCGCTCCCTGAAGCCGGGCGATGTCCCTTAAACTAAAATTTCGAACACGCGCGCAACGCGACCTTCGCGCCATCGTGCTCTATATCGCGAAACAAAATCGCGATTTCGTTATAGCGGACCGGTTTGGACAGCACCTTGTCAGTTGTTGCGAGAAATTGCTTCCGGCGCCTGGCCAAGGAAAACCTCACCTATCCTATTCTGGGATCAGAAAGCTAAATGAGGGAGCGTACAAAATTATCTATCAGGTGACCTCCACCCACGTCGTTATTTTGCGAATTTGGGACGGTAGGCGAGGTCGCAACCCTCGTATCTGATTCACTTACCGCCAGTGCCCGCCGCCGCCAAATCCGATGCCAATCGCCACGGGCGGCGGATAAATCACGGGGCCGGGGCCGTACGGGCCGGGATAACCGCCGCTGCGCGCCATGTAATCGACCACGCTGGGCGAGACGCCGGCCTGGTGCAGTTGATCGTAGTCCTGCGAGTTCAACGCATACACCGTGCCGTGATCGCGCAGGTACCGCACGATGACGCCGTCACTGACATGCGCCTGCGAAAGCGAAATGATGTCGCTGATGCTGAGTGGATCGTCATGGACCATCTTGTCGTAAATCGCCGGCGAAACGCCGCTGCGTTGGACAGAGGCGTAGTCGGCCTTCTGTTGATCGGAGAGACCGCAAGCCGTCAGGGCACAGGTTAGGACGAAAAGGAAAAGGACGCGCTGATTCATGGTGTACATCTATGACGTCGCACGACTGCGAGAGCATCATTAAGATGTGGTAATGGAAAGTCTCCTTTCTGCTCCATTTGGCATATTTCTAGTTAGGAATTCAGTATGGGGAAATATTCATTTCTGTTGTTGGTAACGTCGTTTCTCAGCCTTGGCACATCTAGCGCAAAATGCACCGATTCAGCTCTCGTGACCTTTGAAGATCGATTGACGAAAGCCTGCCAGAATCGCGACGTGAACCTGATCGAATCGCTTTACGATTTTGAGGGTTCACCTCAGGTGTTGATCGACGAGCGAATTTACAGCTTGCAGCAATTCTTTGCCGACACTTCAAGCGTTAAGAAAATCGAATTTATCTCTTTAGATCGGTCCAACTCCGATCTCGAGCTGAAGGGCATGGCGGATCATCTCAAGCCTGTCAACATGAACGGCACGTTATACGGCCCCAACCTAACGGTCGTCGGATTTGCCAAAGTCACTTTCGAATCGGCGACCAACACAGGCGTTTCGACAGTTACTACCACTGTAAATGGGCAGACCACAACGAAAACCTATCACTCCAAAGGGCCACGCTGGTTCTACTTTCCTTTGGGCATTTTAAGCGACGGCTCGTACCGGATAACCATGACGCGAGTATTGAAATAACATCTCACGGGCGGAAAACGACCTTGCACCAACGGATGCGTGGTTTAAGGTAACCGGAACAACGGGGAGCCCGCTGGGGCTGAGAGGTTTGCTGGCTGGACGCGGCAGACGACCCGACGAACCTGATCCGGGTCATGCCGGCGGAGGAAATTGTGGCGTTGCCGTGCGACGCTGAAATCCCCCTCCCCGTGACGATTCGGCAACGCGGAGATTACCCTTTATGATTCAGCCCCTCGAACCGAACCTTGCGAAGAAACCGGCCGCCAAAAGGAAGACCGCCAAATCGAAAATCCTGCGCGCGGTGACCAAGCCGTTTCCAAATTCGCAGAAGGTCCATATTGAGACGGCGAACGGCAAAATCCGCGTGGCCATGCGCGAGGTGACGCAGGCGCAGACCAAGGATTTCCAAGGCAATTTCACGCAGAACGCGCCGTTGCGGATTTATGATACATCGGGGCCTTACACCGATCCCGCGATCAAGATCGATTTTCGTTCGGGGCTGAAACCGATCCGCGCGGAGTGGATCGAGCAGCGCGGCGATACGGAAACCTACGCGGGCCGCGAGGTGCAGCCGCGCGATAACGGTTACCTCACCGCCGGCCATGCCGAGTTCGCCAGCCAGCGTGAGACGAAGGGCCAACTCCAGCCCTTCCCCGGCCTGAAGCGGGCGCCGCGCCGGGCTGTTGAGGGCGGGAATGTTTCGCAGATGCATTATGCGCGCAAGGGCATTATCACGCCGGAGATGGAGTACATCGCCACCCGCGAGACGCTCGGCCGCCAGATCAAGGACGGCAAGTACGCGCAGACCGATTTGCGTCATCAGCATCCGGGCACCGGCTTTGGCCAGCGCATCAACAAGAGCACGGTCATTACGCCGGAGTTTGTCCGCGATGAAGTGGCCCGCGGTCGCGCCATTATTCCCGCCAACGTGAATCATCCCGAAAGCGAGCCGATGATCATCGGGCGCAATTTCCGCGTGAAAATCAACGCGAATATCGGCAACTCGGCGGTGGCGTCCTCCATCGAAGAGGAAGTGGAGAAGATGACCTGGGCGATCCGCTGGGGCGGCGACACGGTGATGGATCTTTCCACCGGCAAGAACATCCACGAGACGCGCGAGTGGATTATCCGCAACTCGCCCGTGCCGATCGGCACCGTGCCGATTTACCAGGCGCTGGAAAAAGTCGGCGGCCGCGCGGAGGAGCTCACGTGGGACCTCTATCGCGACACGCTGATTGAGCAAGCGGAGCAGGGCGTCGATTACTTTACCATCCACGCCGGCGTGCTGCTGCGCTACGTCCCGATGACGGCGCGGCGCATGTGCGGCATCGTCTCGCGCGGCGGGTCGATCCTCGCGAAGTGGTGCCTGGCGCATCACCAGGAGAATTTTCTCTACACGCATTTCGAGGAGATTTGCGAGATCATGAAGGCCTACGACGTCTCGTTCTCGCTCGGCGATGGACTGCGGCCCGGCGCCGGTGCCGATGCCAATGACGAGGCGCAACTGGCCGAGTTGGCCACGTTGGGCGAACTGACGCAGGTCGCATGGAAGCACGACTGCCAGGTGATGATCGAGGGGCCCGGCCATGTGCCAATGCAGCTCATCCAGGAAAACATGGAGCTCGAATTGAAGCAGTGCGCGGAGGCGCCGTTCTACACGCTCGGGCCGCTGACCACCGACATCGCGCCCGGCTACGATCACATTACCAGCGCGATCGGCGCGGCGATGATCGGCTGGTTCGGCTGCGCGATGCTTTGCTACGTCACGCCGAAGGAGCATCTCGGCCTCCCAAATAAGGACGACGTGCGCGAGGGTGTGATCGCCTACAAGGTCGCCGCTCACGCCGCCGATTTGGCCAAGGGTTTCCCTGGCGCCAGCGAACGCGATAACGCGCTGAGCAAGGCCCGCTTCGAATTCCGCTGGGAGGACCAGTTCAACCTCGGCCTCGACCCCGAAAAAGCGCGCAGCTTCCACGACGAAACGCTGCCGCAGGAAGGCGCGAAGTCGGCCCATTTCTGCTCCATGTGCGGCCCGCATTTTTGTTCGATGAAAATCACCGAGGACGTCCGCAAATACGCCGCAGAAAAAGGCCTCGCGGAGCAGGACGCCGTCGCGAAAGGCATGGCGGAGAAATCGCAAGAATTCGCCGATAAGGGCAGCGACGTGTACTTGGCGCCTTAAATAAAACTTAATGAAAACACTTCTCCTTCTTGGCGCGGCAGCGGTGTTGTTGCTGCCCGTTCGCGGTGACATCCTGGCCAACGGCGATTTCCACAACGGTAAGGCGAACTGGAAAGGCACGCTGAAAGCCGCCGGCGATTCCGATACCAACGACATCTCCTCAATCGATCATCCGTCCGACGCGAAGGGCGTCATCGTCGATCTCAGCAAAGGCCTCTGGCCCCGGATTTACCAGACCTTCGATTCGCAGGATAAATCGCTCAACTATACCGTCACCTACCAGCTCTCGGCTGATTACGCACCGCACACGGGAGGTAGCGGCGGCATGATGCCTCCCCAACCGCCGCCTCCACCGCCCGGCTCGAACCGAACCGGCCCACCCAACTTTTTCCTTTCGAATATCCTCGACGGCCCGTACAGCGGCGCGCTTCGTCCTCCCACCGGCAACGACTTCCTGCTGCTCGTCGTGGACCTGACGGACGGCACCTATTCCTCCTCGCTCATCCACCCCACGCTAGGCAAGACGGACGCGCAAACAGCCACGGGCATCCTCTCCGACGTCCCGCCGCACGACGAAAAAACCTTCTACCTCATTTTCTCCGGCGGCAAAGGCAGCGTCACGCTCCTCAACGTGGCCCTCACGCCGACAGCCAAGCCGCAGACCGATCTCGATAACGGGCTGCACTAAGCTTGAACTGCCTTCAGGAATTGGTTACTCCACATCGATGAGCGCAGCCAATCGTCATAAAAACACGCGCTTTTTCGATAGAGGGGAATGCTCTGCTCCCTGCGCCGTCTCCTTGCCCTCTTCATTTTGGTGTTCGTCCTCGGCACAGCCGCCATCGCCATGGATGGCCAGTTCGATAATCTTCACCCTGCAGACTTGGCAGTCGTTCTCGGCAGCAGAGTCAATCCCGATGGCAAACCCTCGGATGGCCTCAAAGTTCGGCTAGACCACACGGTGGAGCTCTACCGGCAGGACTATTGCAAATTCATCCTTGTCAGCGGCGGTCACGGGCGGGAAGGTTTCGACGAAGCGGTCGTCATGCATCGATACTTGGTAAACGCGGGCGTTCCGAATGCCATCATTTTCGACGACAACGCAGGCACCAACACCTGGGCTACGGCGAAGAACACGGCGCTTTTTCTCAGGGCGCATGATCTCAAAAGTGTCCTCATCGTCTCGGAATACTTCCACATTCCCCGCTGTCGCCTCGCTTTTGCCAAGTTTGGCATTCAGCCGATTTACTGGAGTCACGCCCACCTCTGGGCCCGGCGCAATTTCTACTCCTTGCCGCGCGAAGTCATCGCTTTCGTCGGTTACTACTTTTGCCCCGTATCGTAACATGGTTGGCAAACCCCGGAATCCCCTTGGCTTTCTCGAACAATCTGGTACCTCTGCACCAAGATGAAACGCCTTCCCCTGCTCCTGCTCTTCATTGCTTGTGCCTGGCCGCTGCGCGCGGATGAGGCGATTCAAAATGGCGACTTCGCCGATGGCACGACCCATTGGCACGGGAATGGCCGCTCGTCCGCCGATTTCGCCTCGGATAATCCGCTGCAGGCCTCCGATCCCTTCACGTCCAAAGGCATGATCATTCCGCTCAAGGGAACCTCGTGGACCAAGGCGGAGCAGGTCATCCGCCCCAACGGCAGCGGCGGCGTGCTGACGGTGACGTACAAGCTGTCGAAGGACTTGGCCTTCTCCAATAATCCCGATTATTACACCAATATCTCGGAGCAGATGGGGTGGGGCTGGCTGCCATTCGGCGGCCCTCCCGGCAGTTGGCTGATCGACATCACCGACTCGACCGGCACGAAGGGACACTACAATCTGGTCAAGCCCAAGACAGGCACAAGCGATCCGCAGACGTTCCAGATGGACATGAGCGGTCTCGTTCCGCACGACGAGACGACACTGACGCTCGGTTTCCCTCCCGGCACGGGCATGGTGGTGATCCTCAGCGTTTCGTTCGACGCGAAATAAAAGGCCCCGTCACGGGGCCCGCGCCGCTGCTCTCTAGCTCCGAATCTGCCCGTTGCCGCGGATGATGAATTTGTACGACGTCAATTCCTCCAGCCCCATCGGCCCGCGCGCGTGCAGCTTGTCCGTGGAAATGCCGATCTCCGCGCCGAAGCCAAATTCGCCGCCGTCGGTGAAGCGCGTCGAGGCGTTCCAGTAGACCGTGGCGGAATCAACTTCGTTGAGGTAACGCTCCGCCGCCGCCGCGTCCTCCGTAATAATCGAGTCGGAGTGCTTCGAGCTGTATTTCGCAAGGTGATCGAGCGCGCCGTCGAGTCCATCCACCACGCGCACGGCGAGGATTAAATCCAGGTACTCGGTCGTCCAGTCTTCTTCCGTCGCGTCCACGACCTTCGCGCCCGGGGCCAGTTTCCGCACCGATTCATGCCCGCGAATTTCCACCCCAGCCTTGCCCAACGCAGTCGCGATCTGCGGCACAAACTTGTCCGCAATCGCGCGATCAACCAGCAGCGTCTCAATCGCATTGCAGACGCCGGGCCGCTGCACCTTGGCGTTGAGGATAATCTTTTCCGCCATGGCGAAATCGGCCTTCTCATGCACGAAGACCGAGCAGACGCCATGTGCATGTTTGATCACGGGAATGCGCGACTCCGCGACCACTGTCTCAATCAATGCATGGCCGCCACGGGGGATAATCAGATCAATCGTATCGCTTTGCTTGCAGAGGAAAGGCACCAGCGCGCGATCCACATTGTCGATGAGCTGCACCGCGCCCTTGGGCAGCGACTGGCATTTGCCCAGCGCCGCGATCAGCGCACGGTTGGAGTGGATCGCCTCCTTGCCGCCACGCAGCACGGTCGCGTTGCCCGTCTTCAAACAGAGCACCGCCGCGTCAATGGTCACGTTGGGCCGTGATTCAAAGATGATCGCAATCACGCCAATCGGCACGCGGATCTTCGAGATCGCGATGCCGTTGGGCCGCGTCCACTCCGTCAGCTTTTGGCCCAGGGGCTGGGGTAGCGCGCGCACCTGCCGCACGCCGGTCACCATCGCGGCCAGCGATTTTTCCGTGATCTTCAAACGATCCAAAAGCGAGGCATGCAGCCCCGCTTCCTTGCCGGCGGCGATATCTTTCGCATTGGCCTCGAAAATGGCTGCCGATTCCTGTTCCAAAACGGCGGCGATCTCATCCAGCATCTCGTCGAGCCGCGCGGTCGGCAGCGTCGCGAGGGTGCGGGCGGCCACCCGGGCCTGCTGGCATTGGTCGCGGATCTGCCGCTCGGCGGCGCTGAGGTCGGGATGGGTCATAAGAACAGTGCAGGATACCAGCTTTTACGCCAAAACCTAACGGAATTGCCTAGAGGTCTTACCGGACTTATAGGACCTGTAGGCCCCTGAATGAAAGGCCTCAAGAATCTCTGCATTTAGGGTTGCCGCCCGACTTCCGCTGGTTACTTTGGAAGGGTTCGCCCTCTGCGTCCAAACAAACCCCACTTGCTAACATCTATGCCTGAACAAGCTGACATCGCACTAATCGGACTGGCCGTCATGGGCCAGAACATCATTCTCAACATGAACGACCACGGCTTTGTCGTGGCGGCCTACAATCGCACGACCAAGAAGGTCGATGATTTCATGGCCAACGAGGCGAAGGGCACCAAGATCATCGGCGCGCACAGCCTCGAGGAAATGGTCAGCCTGCTCAAAAAGCCGCGCCGCGTCATGATGCTGGTGAAGGCCGGCGAGGCGGTGGACGAATTTATCGAACTGCTGCTCCCTCTCCTCGACAAAGGCGACATCATCATCGACGGCGGCAATTCGCTCTACTCGGACACCGCGCGTCGCTACGAGTACCTGAAGGAAAAAGGCATTCTCTTCGTCGGCTCCGGCGTCTCCGGCGGTGAAGAGGGAGCGCGCCACGGTCCATCCCTCATGCCCGGCGGCAATCCTGAGGCATGGCCCCACATCAAGGCCATCTTCCAGTCGATTGCGGCCAAGGTCGATGGCGGCGTTCCGTGTTGCGACTGGGTCGGCGAAAGCGGCTCGGGTCACTTCGTCAAGATGGTGCACAACGGCATCGAGTACGGCGACATGCAGCTCATTTGCGAGGCTTACGCGCTTCTCTCTCACGGCTTGGGCCTGGGCAATGACGAGATCGCCAATATCTTTACCGAATGGAACAAGAGCGAGCTCGATTCCTACCTGATCGAAATCACCTCCCACATCTTCAAGTACAAGGAGCCGAATGGCGACTACCTCCTCGACAAGATCCTCGATGCCGCCGGCCAGAAGGGCACGGGCAAGTGGACCGTCATGTCGGGCCTTGATAACGGCGCGCCGGTCACGTTGATCGCGGAAGCGGTCTTCGCGCGGCTGATTTCCTCGCTCAAGGATGAGCGCGTGGCCGCCTCCACCGTGCTGGCGGGACCGAACAACGCCAAGTTCACCGGGGACAAGAAGCAGACGATCGAGGACATCCGCCAGGCGCTCTACGCCTCGAAGATCATCTCCTACGCGCAGGGCTACATGCTGATGAAGCAGGTCTCCGATCACTTCAAGTGGAAGCTCAACCTCGGCGGCATCGCGTTGATGTGGCGCGGCGGTTGCATCATCCGCAGCCGGTTCCTTGGCGACATCAAGGCCGCTTACGATCGCAACCCGCAGTTAGGCAACTTGACGCTCGATCCGTTCTTTACGACGGCTTTGAAAACCGCGCAGGATGGCTGGCGCAAGACCATCGCGCTGAGCGCGACGCTCGGCATCGCCACGCCGACGTTCTCGAACGCGTTGGCCTTCTACGATTCGTATCGCTCGGCCCGCTTGCCCGCGAACCTGCTTCAGGCCCAGCGCGATTACTTCGGCGCTCACACCTACGAGCGCGTCGACGAGCCGCGCGGCAAGTGGTCGCACACCAACTGGACCGGCCAGGGCGGCACCACGTCGTCTTCCACGTATAACGCCTAAACCGAAAACTAAGAACTGAGAACTAAGAACGTAGAACGACGGAAGTCGCCTCTACTTCTAAGTTCTACGTTCTAACTTCCTACTTCCTCCTATGTCCACTCCCGATTGCCCTCCCATGCTCGAGACGACCCCGCCGAAACTGCAGCCCATCGCGGCTGTCATCTTCGGCGCCACGGGTGACCTGACCCATCGGAAGATCGTTCCCGCGTTTTATCACCTGGCCAAAAACGGGCTTCTGCCCGAGGGCTCGGTCATCATCGGCTTCGCCCGCCGTCCGAAGTCGGATGAGGATTTCCGCAAGGATCTCGGCGAGGCGCTGAAGGAATTTTCGCACACCAAGCCGGTGGATGAAAAAGTGTGGTCCGAGATGGCCCAGCACATCTATTACTTCCAGGGCGAACTTGACAAGCCCGAGGACTACAAGAGGCTGGCCGAGAAATTGGACCTGCTGCCGGAGAATGCGAAGATCAAGGGCAACTACCTGTTCTACCTCGCCACCTCGCCCGAATATTTCGGCCCGGCGGCGCAGAACCTGGCGGCGGCTGGTCTTACCAGCAAGGATGGCGCGAAACGCCGGCTCATCATCGAAAAACCGTTTGGCACCGATCTCCCGAGTGCGCAGGAGCTGAACAAGACGGTGCAGGGTGCCTTCCCCGAGCGCGACATCTTTCGCATCGACCACTACCTCGGCAAGGAGACGGTGCAGAACCTGATTTACTTCCGGTTCGCCAATTCGATTTACGAGCCGCTGTGGAACCGCCTCTACATCGACCATGTCCAGATCACTGTGTCGGAGAACATGGGCGTCGGGTCGCGCGGCGGCTACTACGACAACGCCGGCGCCATCCGCGACATGATGCAGAACCACATGTTCCAGCTCTTCACGCTCGTGGCCATGGAAGCGCCCGCGTCGCTCGATGCCGAGTCCATCCGCGATGAGAAGGTGAAAGTGCTGCGCTCGATCCCGACACCGTCCAACGACTTCCTGCAGAAGAATACCGTCCGCGCCCAGTACGGGGGCGGCTTCGTCAACGGCAAAGCCATCCCGTCCTACCGGCAGGAGGAAAAAGTAGCGCAGGATTCGATGACGGAGACGTTTGTCGCCGCGCGCTTCGAGATCGACAACTGGCGCTGGCATGGCGTTCCATTTTACCTCCGCACCGGCAAGGCGCTGGCAACGTCGTTTACCGAAATCAACATCGTGTTCAAGCGTCCTCCGAGCGTCCTCTTCTCCACGTCAAGCGATGAGCAGTTGCGCCGCAATACGCTGCGCATCCGCATCCAGCCGGCCGAGGGCATTAGCCTCAAATTCAATGCCAAGGTCCCGAACGAAGCTGCCTCGGAGCCGGTCGACATGACCTTCTCGTACAAGAGCGACTTCAATCATTACCTGCCCGAGGCCTACGAGCGCCTGATCGTCGATGCCATCGTGGGCGAATCGACGCTCTTCACCCGCGCCGACGAAGTCGAAGAGGCGTGGCGCCTGATCGATTCCGTGAAGGGCGCGTGGAAGAAACAAAAGGCGCGTGACCTGCCGCTCTACGCCTGCGGATCGATGGGCCCGGTCGAGTCCGATCAGCTTTTGCAGAAGGACGGCCGTTACTGGATTCGCCCGAAAGAACTGGGCGCTTGAGCATGAGACGACTCGCCCTATGGGGGTTCGTCCTGGTGGGATGCACGGGGCTCCTGCGCGCGCAAGACGCGGCGCCGGAGCCACCGGACAATGACACGTCCCCGCTCCACGTGGCGCTGGTCGCCTTCAAGGCGGGCAACTATGACCAGGCGCGCACTGCCATCGATGCGGCGGAGAAAGCCAACCCGGGCGATCTCCAGACGGAATTGCTCAAGGCCAAGATTCTAACCGAGCAGCATGACTTTGCCGATGGCGAGAAGCTGCTACGCTCGCTCTACATACCGCCGGCCCCGACGGATCTTAAGCAGGATCCGAAAGCCGTCGAAGTCGAGCTAGCCCTCGGCGATCTGCTGCTGCGCAAGCACAGCTTCGATCGTGCGGCGAAGTACTATGCGCTCGGCCTCGCCGCCAAGCCGGACGATCCCGATATTACGCTAAAGCTCATCTACGCGAAAATCGGCAGCGCGGACCTCGTCGGCGCGGGCCAGCTCGCGAGCAACCTGAAGCCTCTTGACCCGAAGAATCCCTACGACCCGCACGCCTCCTACTACTTCGCCAAGGCTGCGCTCGCGCAGGCCCAAAACAACACGCAAGGCGCGGAGACCAACATCCAAGAAGCGCGCACAATTTACGGCAACACGATCACGGATCACTACTTGAAGACGTTCCTCGAAGTCTTTGCGAAATCGGACCAGACGCCCAATTCCGATCTCACGCCCGCGCCGCTGGTCAAGCCCGCACCGTCCGGCGCGAAGTGATCTGACTCTTCGACGGACGTCACGGCGTGACGTCCCGACCCAAATCAAGATTACTTCCCCTTCGCTTCGCGCTGACTCCGCTCCCAAGTGCGCTGCCTGGCTTCGCTGGCGTGCGCGAGGGTCGCAAACGGCAGGTCGGGGAGATTGCGGCAGGTGTTCATAAAGAACTCCGCGAAGTCCTCACTCGTCAGCTCTTCCTTCGACCGCGAATCGAAAATCAGTTGCGTCGTCGGCTGGTCGATCCACGCTGCCTGGTCGAGGCGCGGGTTGCCGGAATATCCGAGCCCCAGTTCCTTCGAAAGCGTATTCGCGCAGTAGACCAGATGCGTCAGCAAATTGATTTCGTCATCCTTGTTGCCCGCGATCATCGAGCTGATCAAATTCAATTTGCTCGATTTCGACAGCGCTTCGTAGCAATGCTCCGGCGCTTCGTGATAAGCCGTCACATAGCGCACCGTGCGCTGGAACTTGTGCCGGTTCAGCCACTCCTGCCCGATCTGCGCGTGATCGACGCCGAAGTACTGTTCCTCCACATGCGTCAGCGGCAGGTTCTGCTCGTAGGCATGCATCCAGACGCCGATCGTCTTCGCCGGATAAAGTTCCTCCAGCACCAGCTTGCCGATGTCGTGCACCACACCGCAGAGAAATTCCATGCCCGTCGCCGGCAAGCCGAGCATGTCGGTGATGAACTCCGCCAGCAGCCCGGTGTAGACCTGATGCTGCCACAGCCCGTGCCAGTTCAGCGGACGCTCGCCCTGCCACGGCCGGTAAAGCGAGATCGCCGTCAGCGCGATGTTGCGCGAGCGCTCCAGTCCCACCAACTCAATCTTCTCCGCCTCGGTCTGCGGCCGCGCGTCGGAGGCATTCGCCATGAAGTTGCTCAGCACTTCCAGCGTCTCCTTGAAGCTCGGCACCAGCAGCAGCGCCTCAATCAGCGAGCGTAAATCCTCCGGTGAGCCCTTCTGCATCGCGCGCAAATCAGGCGCCATTTCGTTCAGCGCCAGCACCGGCCAGCGCGTGTCCAGCGTGTGGTAAACTTCCTGCGCATCGTACGATTGCTGCAACTGGAACAAGTGATCGCCCTGCGTCGCCATGTCATCCGGCACCAGATCGAAGAGACTCTCCGCCGGTCCCTCACTCCGCGGCAGCGCGCGGCGCTCGACCGTCTCCACAATCGTCATCATCTTCTTCCCGTACTGGTAGTGGTGGATATTATCCAGCGCGAACGAGATCTCCGAATAGTTCTGGAACCGGTCCGCCGGCGCCTTCTCCATCATCTTGCGGATCAGCCCGCACCAGCCCTGCGGAATTTCGTGCGCCTGCAGCGTCTCGATCGGGAACGGCGCGAAGACATGCGCGCGGCAAACATCCTCCGTGCTGTCGCCGGGATAGGGAAACTCGCCCGTGATCAAATGATAAAGACTCGCGCCCAAGCAATAGATATCCGTGCGCAAGTCGGGCTTCTCCTGCAGCACGTGCTCGGGCGAAGCATACGCGGGCGTGCCTTGGAGCTCGTCATCGCGCGCGCCGCTGGCCACTTCCGTCTGCTTTCGCGCCAGGCCGAAATCGGTCAACATGACCGTGTTCTCATTATCGACCATGAAATTCGCCGGCTTCACGTCCAGGTGAATAATGTTCGAGCGCGCCGCATACTCGAGCGCCGCCACCGCCTGGCGCATGAACCACATGGCATCTTCCATGTTCAAAATGCGCCCGGCCAAAATCCAATCCTCCAGCGTCTGCCCCTCGATATAACCCATCGCCAAATAAGGCACGCCCTGCTCCTCGCCTGCGGAATAAAGCGGCACGATATTCGTATGGCGCAGGCTCGCGACGGCGCGCGCTTCCTCCAGGAAGTTCGCCATCACCTCCGGGCTGTTCATGTTCGTGCGATGCATGATCTTGATCGCCACGTAGCGCTCGAGCGTCGGCTCGATGCCCTTAAACACCTCGCTCATGCCGCCTTCGCCCAATTTTTCCAGCACCAGGTACGGCCCGACGCGGGAGCCCGAGGAAAAAAGTTGTTGGCCTGAATCCATGAAACTTGGGTTATCGTATCACGTCTGTGAGTCAAACGCCCAGACCACAGCTCGCGCTTGCTCTAATACGGTAAGTGTCGCGCCATAAAAGGCAATCTTGCTCGCGACTTTTTACACAAAATCATTTACACCGCCGACTCGCGCTCAACATCCTGCCGCCGGTGCCGATATACGGCCCGCAAAATTTCCTCGCCTCCCGGCTGCGATTGGACATCCTCTCCCCTCGTATGCCTGGCTTGCTCAGCGAACTTGACCTCACCAAGCAGATCGACGACAAATCCGATTACCGAGAGAAGGTCCAGAACCTTCAACTCGAGCTCCTCCATTTCCAGCGCAAAATCATCGAGAGCAAACGTAGCGTCATCCTCGTCTTCGAAGGCCCCGACGCCGCGGGCAAAGGCGGCGTGATCAAGCGCATCACCGAAAAACTCGACCCGCGCCTCCTGCGCGTCTACTCGATCGTGAAGCCGACCGAGATCGAATATCGGCACCATTACCTCTGGCGCTTCTGGCACAAGATGCCGGCCTTCGGCGAGATCGGGATTTTCGACCGCTCGTGGTACGGCCGCCTCCTGGTCGAGCGGGTCGAGGGATTCTGTACCGAGAAGGAATGGAACCGCGCTTACGACGAGATCAATAACATGGAAGAAACGCTGGTCGATAACGGCGCTGTGTTAATGAAATTTTTCCTCCACATCAGCAAGGAAGAGCAACTCCGCCGCTTCGAGGCGCGCGCCGCCGATCCTTACAAACACTGGAAAATCAGTGAGGAAGACTGGCGCAACCGCAAGAAGTGGAAGGAGCACATCGAGGCCGCTGAGGACATGTTTCACCAGACTTCCACCAAATACGCGCCGTGGAATTTAATTGAAGCGGAATTCAAGTACTATGCGCGGTTGAAAGTGCTCAAGACCGTCGTGAAGAAATTCACCCAGGAATTCGGCGACTGACTTTCAAAATGTAGCGGCGGTCCATGACTGCCGGTGATTGCAACGAATGCGCATTCGACCCGCCACTGAATCGGACCTGCCTTCGATCCTCGCCATCTACAACCACGAGATCGAGACGAGCACCGTTGCCTACACCGACCAATTGCAGACGCTCGATTATCGCCGTACCTGGTTCGCGGAAAAAACCGCAGCGGGTCTCCCCGTTCTTGTGCTCGAGGACGAGGACGGCGTGGCGGGATTCGGCACCTTCGGCCCCTTCCGCCACTTCTCCGGCTACCGCCTGTGCGCGGAGCACTCCGTCTACATCGCCGCGCCCAAACGGCGCCGCGGGTATGGCCGCCAACTTCTCGCCGCCGTGATCGAGGCCGCGACCGCCCACGGTCTGCACACCCTTGTCGCCGCCATCGATTCCGAAAACGGCGCCAGCATCGAGTTGCATCGCGCCTTCGGCTTCATCCACGTTGGCCGCCTGCCGGAAGTCGCCTTCAAATTCAACCGCTGGCTCACGCTCGTGCTGATGCAGAAGACGCTCGATAATCGCTGCTCCCCGTGCGGGTAGCCCGGACAACTCGTTGTCCGGGTCGGGGAGGCTCGGCGGAGCAACAAGAGGCAGTCGGTGATTAACGCGCGACCGGCTGCCTCGCAACCCCTCGTTAAGCCCGGTCGCTGATCGCCGGTTAATGGGCCGATGCCCCCGAATTTTGACCGGATTATTCAGGTTTCACAAAATGCTTAAGTCCGCCCCTCACTCTTCGACTCTCTTCCGTCCTCTGTGCGAAACCTTTCCCTTCAGTCCTTCCGTTAATTCCGAAAATTCCGTAATTCCGTCAAAACCCCAAGAGCCCCGCCCCAACCGTTCTCCATCCCCTAAATTTGGTTCATTTGGAAAATTTGGAAATTTGGTTATGCTTCCCTCCCCATGAGCCAACCGCTCCCCGAAAAACCCCGCCTCACCGTTCCCCTCGAAGTCTACTACTTCGACACCGACGCCGGCGGCGTGGTCCACAACATCGCCTACCTGCGCATGGTCGAAATCGCCCGCTCGCAATTGGCCGCCTCGCTCGGCTGGACGCTCGAGGAAATGAACCGCACCGGACTCGTCGCCGTCGTCGCGCGCACCGAGATCGATTACGTCAAGCCTGCGCGCCTCGGCGACAAACTCCTCGTCACCGCCGAACTTTCCCGCCTGGAAAAAGTGCGCATGTT
>CAZZWT010000017.1:0-19564 GCA_964657775.1 uncultured Candidatus Methylacidiphilales bacterium
ATTGCAATAGCGCCGCCGTGCCTTCGGCACCGCGGCGGTTTGGGTGTGAGGCTATGCGCCCGCGACCGGGCCGGGCTGCGGCCCCTTTGTCCCCTGCCGCACCCGGCCCCGTCGCTTTTGTGAGCCATTGCGCTGGTTAAGAAAGCGCTGCCCCTTAAACTGGACGTAAGGGGCAATGTATTCGGCGAATTCCCTCCAAAGTTCACTGGCCCGCTGGCGCGTGACGCCATGCTGCCGACCCACCCAAGCCGCGTTCGGATAGTCGCACGGCAGAAATTGTGGGGAGATGGAGAGCAGGACAATATCAGCACGGAAGGCTCGGTTTGTGACCCCGCCCCGCCCACGCGTGATCCACTCGCCGATGCAGGTCAGGGCACCACTAGCCAGGGCAGATCTCAGTTTTTCTTCACTCTCAGCCTGGTCGGCTCGATCAATCGTTTCCGCCGGATCGTCCATGTAGGCGTCGGGCGGCATGTTCCGGGGCATGATCATACGGCGGCTCCTTTCCGAACGATTTGCCGCAGCCGATGCGACGACAGGCGGCGACTGTTGACGAGGTAATCTTTGATTTCCTGTGGCACGAAGCGGACGGCCCCGCCCAACTGGACGAAAGGGAGTCCCTTCTTGCGAAGATTGAATACGGTTTTGAGACTAACTTGGAGATGCTTGGCGACCTCCTTGGTGGTCCATAGGCCCGAATCGGACTCATGGGATAGGGTTGTCACTTCTCCGGCAGTCTGCGGATGGCCGGGAATGCTGGTGTTTTCGAGAGGATTCATAAAGTTTTGAAGAATGAGCTTGGGTTAGAGTTGAGCGGACGTTTCATGGATTTGGGTTTCTGTTACTGCCCACGTTGTAACCCGGTGTTCTTTCTCGCCATTTTCGATCCTTGATAAACCCGTACAGTCCTTGATGGGGCCGTATATTCCTTGATATTCCTTGATCGAATTATTTTGACACCATCCAGCGCAGGCGATGGCCCTACCCTTCTCATTTGCCGGCTGGCAGGTAAGAGCAGGTAGAGCGAAGAAAAAGGTTGATGCGGGTGGCAACTGAGCATAAGCTACTAGTAGCTAGTTAAGCCGCTATTGTCAAACGTCAATTTTCCAGCCACTTTTCCCCTTATGCAACTCAGCATCAAAACCCCGCCAGAATTAACCCTGCCCATTCTCAAAAAATGCGCGGAAATGGGAGAGCGGTTTCCAAGCTCTTTTGCGACGACGTGTGTTTGGCAATGCCTGAAATTGATGAATTTGCCGCATCACCGCGATGAGCCGCTGGACATCGTGGAGCGTTATTACCGTGCCATCGGGAGGGAAAACGAAATTTGGCCGCAAACTGGAAAGCAAAGGGAAATTGACGCCCTCCTTCAAGGGTTGGCCGAGAAAGACCGGGCCAAACGGGCCAAGGAATCGAAACAGCGGCTGGCGGAATTCCATGCCCAACTCAAAAAGCAGCCGCCTTCCAAGCACCTCCATCTCAAGATTAGCGAGGGAATAGACGAGCTTCCCAAACGGATCAAAGAAAAGGCCGCATGGCTGCGGATTTCGCCCAATGCGCTCGTGACAGCCTGTTTGCGGGATTGCCTTGAGGCCATGGACGATTCCAAGAAAGCCCTCGTTTCACCGCCCATCGTCGTCGATTTTTGGGCAATCTCGCATGCCAAGTCACGTCGCAGGGCAAGTGGCGCTATCGAGGCGATGGTGATGAAAAACATTGATGGCACGCTGCGTCAGCGCGGAGGCCCCATCCTTGACACGATCGTCCGGCTGACTCTCGCTGAACAGTGGGATGTCACGCTCGAACAAATTTTACGCGATGCCGATGTCATGACCGAAAAACGGGAATTCAAGCCGTGAACTAATCCGAGGCTTTCTCCGTGATTTCGATCCGCCTCACAGTCGGTTCATTGGCTTTGGCCGAGGCGACCGGCGTCAGTTCCCGCAAGGCGTAGAGCTCATAGCGTACCACCATGTCATGGATGTAGCCCAGGTTGGTGCCGGTCACCGTCACGAGCGCATGGGTATAGTGGAAATGGATTTCCGTTTCGCTTTCATTTATCTCGGAACAAATGAGCCACGAATAGGGGATGAACCGGCGGCGTGAGGGCATCCAGAACATGATGCCTTGAACCATCCGGGTGGATTCTGAGCCGTAGGGATAACCTTCTTTCAACGAAAGCATGAGCGTCTCCAGTTAGAATTTAAATGCCGATACCCCGGCCCTGCCGAGGGGTATGTACAGGGTTGTCCTGGAAGATGGATTGTTTCGGTTTAATCGCAGGAGCGGCCTTTTGCCTTTGTGCCTCACGCTTCCTTTGCCGGAGTCGTTTTGCCATTTCTTCTACGGAAAGTGACAACCCCTGCTTCGGCGTCTGCCGAGGCGTTTCCTGCGGGGCAGGTGTCACTTTTTCCGTCATCGTTTCTTTAGCCGCAGGAGTGACCTTTTCGGTAACGGTTCTCTCAACGCTAGGCCGTTGGGCTTCATAACGGGAAAGATGTTGGCGGACCTGTTCCGCCCGTTTTTGAGCTGACACTCGGGGAAGGAACTCCCGGCCCCACGAGCGCATTTGCATGAGCAGTCTTCCCTTGTCCACGGCAAGCGGAGAAACGACGACAGGAGCGAGAGAAACGGGTATCCGTTCCAGGTCCAGCGCAGAAAACTTGACGTTGCTCCGCTGGATCGCCTCCAAGTAGAGACCCTTGTTTTCGACATGCAGTACGAGGTTCTGGACGTGGCGCGTGCCTTTGACGTGGAACGCTTCCTTGTTGGCCATCGCCATCGCCGATCCATTGTCCTCGATTCCGCGCACCTGAACGCCTTTGATGCCTTGCGCCTTGTAATCGGTCAGGCAATCGCCCTGCCGAACCCGGCCATCGTTGGTGCGGAGTTGGAGGCCACTGGCAAATTGAACGGTGTTCCCGACGATACGTGCAATGGTTTGGCGCGAGCCCTTCTCGAAAACACCTTCACCTTGTTTGATCTTATCTTGGAGGAGGAGCTTTTCCCCGGGACCGCGCTCAATGCGCGTGCGGTCGTAGACCGCCCGAACCTGTCGAAAGAGAATTTCATGGGCGTGTCCGTCCCACTCGACGGTGAGAGTATCCGGCTGAACGGAGTGACCGGCGCGCGGGTAACGGCATCGTCCTGCTTGTACTCGACCATATCGCCGACACGGTAAAATTGAGAAGAGCGCAGTTCGGCGGGCTGCAAATCACGTTTCACATGGACATCGACGAGGGCTTGCCCCTCACGCCCCATCTTCTCGACATGCAAATCGTGGACGCGCACCGCGAGGGCTTCACTAATGCGATGGACGGACGACACAGCCACCACTTCCTTGCCGGTAGCACGACCCTCGACAATTTCCTTGGCCACCTTTTCAACAGCTTCATCGGGCGGCGTTTCGCGGATCATGCCCCGGTCGAGCATCTTTTGAACGGCCCTGACAAACTTCTTCTCATTACCGGACGAAAGATCGGCCGCAAGCTGCTTGTCGGCCACAGTCAATTGCCGCCGCGAGATCGAAGCACGGGGTACGTGCATCCCAACACCTAACTCGTCTTGCAGAAGCTTCACCGGCTGGCCCCGACCCACCGCCGCCATTTGTTCGGTGTCCCCCTGAAAGATCACCCGCGCACCCGACCGTTCCGCCTCCCGCACCAGGGCAAGGGCTTTTGGGGTATCGAGCAGGCCTGCCTCATCGACATAGATGTCAGCGCCACGAAACGGCGTCAGATCATGTCGCGCCTGCATCAGCAAGGCATCGACCGTGTTAGCCTGAGCAAAGACACGGGCAACCTCGTTCTGGCCGCGAGCTTCCAGCCGGGGAGCTTCATTCCTTAACGTCACTCGGGCCTGTTCGCCGTAAGGAGCGCAGAGGAAGACCGGACGCCCGGCTTGGAGACTTTGGCCCACCAGTTGTTCGACGCAGAATGTCTTTCCGACGCCGGCACCACCCCGGATGTTCACGAATTGATCCTGTGACGTGCAAACGTACCGATGGATGGCTGCGAACTGATTGAGCCACTTTTCGGCCTGAGCGGGATTCAATTGCTCGCCGCGCAAGCGAGCTTGTGCCACCAGCTCGTCAATCCGCTGCGGCGTGGCGACCAGCCAGGCCGGGGCGACATAAGCCTTCTGAAGCGGCTCGTGCTGTCCCATCCCGTAAGCAACCGACATGAGGAGAGTCTTTTCTTCCCCGAGGATTTGCCGTGTCGTCACCATTTCATTGCCGTTCATGCGCCGGACCAAGAACCGTCGATCATCGCGGAGTTGTGCGGCCAATGCTTCATTCGGCACGGCCCCCGGTGCCAGCCGCACAATTTCTCCCAAGAGGTGATCGAGGCGCACGACGCTTTGCTTTTCAAACGCGATTTGCGAGCCCTGACGCACGGCTTCCGTCAGATCGAGCTTGGCAGTCACCGGAAACGAAGACGGCCTTGCCAAGACAAGGCCTGCTTTCTGTAATCGCTGGGCCACATCTTCCCGTAGCGTTTCACTCGTGATGGGGACTTTTTTTGGACGAGTCAGCATGACCGCCTGTTCATGAATCTTGTAATCGGTTTGGAGGGAAGGCCGACTCTGCGGAGCACCCAATCGTTCCCGCAGTTTTTCGACTCCTTGAGCCAGCATGCTCCGTTTCTCATCTTCCCCGACGCCTTTGAACACAGCCTTGAATTGTTCCGGCGTGTATCCCCGTTTGAGCAGAGCCAGGACGGCTTCAACCTGCTTGGCCCGTTCGCTGAATAAATCGACGGCCACGGCGGGAACTTCCCTTAAGCCGAAACCGGAGGGGGCAGCTTCGACGTGATAGCCGAGATTCCCCAGGCGAGCGGCGAGATTATTGTGAATCCGCGCATCGAGCGTTTTCCTCAATTCCAGCATCTGGCCGTAATGCATGGCGAAGTAACCCTTTCGCTCGGCATCCCACGTCACGTTGCCGATGAGCGTATGGACGTGAAAATCGGGATCGTTGGTGCGGCTGGTCTCATGCTGGAAGAGGGCGGCTATCATCCGCCCCGTTGGTTTGGTTATTTCCTCGTTAGCCAGGTTGCCGCGCCGATCCCGCACCGTGACCTGTTGTTCAAACCAACTCAATTCCTCCTTAACGGCGGCATAGAGTTCGCCTTTCACCCGATCATCCATCGCTGCGACCACACTCACGGCTTTCGGTGGACTGTAAGTAAACTCGATGTACTTGATTTCAGAGGCCCGCTGTCGTTTGGAATCAGCGCCCAAGCCAACCATGTCGCACTGAGCAAACGCAATGAACTTTTCGCGAGTAATAGCTGCTTCGTGTAGCCCAAGCCTTTCTGCCACCTTCCCGATAAATTCACCTCTATCCACCGATACACTCTCAGTAAAGTAATCAGCTACATTGAGGTGATTCTCGAAATACTTGATCGCACCCGCCGATGAAGTGCAAACAACCTTGGAAACCATGATGCCTACTATAAATCAATCTCTCCCTCTTTCTATAGAATCCCATCACTTTTATATAAATAATTTAAAATTACTCCTCCTTACCTAAATCTACATATATAGAATATCCATAAGCGATAACTTAAGCCCTTACTTGGCCTTACCACTTTTTACTATAACCATCGCCTTAAACTCAACTTGGAGATAATCATCTCCCATAGAGGAAGGAAGTAGGGAACAGACACGTCCCTAAGCTCCGCTTTGGACTGATTCCAACCCTCAATCCGTCAACAGGAGTCTCTACGAATCAATGCCGGGGCGGGTTGTCGCCCCACGATCTATTTACATCTGGCGATTCCTGTAGACGGGTTGTCATCGGGCCTATGGGTATGCCCGGCAAATCTTTTCAGAGCAAACTGGAGCCTCATTTCGATTTCATCCTCGAAGCGAGGCGCAAACGTCAGACGTTGGAGGACATCGCGCAGGCACTCGCCGCCCACGGAATCACCACGACCAAGCAGGCGATCCACGCCTTCATCAAACGGCGGTTGAAGCGCCGTTACCCGCTCGGCATGGCACCGGATGAACCAAGGCCGGTAACGGTGCCGCCGAGCAGGGCCAAAGCACCGACGCCGGAATTGCCAAACTTGCCGGAATCGTTGCCGCCAGAGAGTGAGTTTGGCCCCGACCCGTTGACACTGAGCACTAAGAAGAAGTGGGGCATCGTGCCCCCAACTTAAACCAACAACCAATATGTCAAATTCTGTAAAAATAAATCATCGTTTAGTCACCTGTTTTCAATCAAGCGGACGCATGGGCAAGTCCACCGGGTTGGAAGGTATCCTTACCTGGGCGAGGTTCGCCGGAATCCCCGTGGGAGCCGTCGATTGCGACGCCGAGCACCGAACCCTCAGCAAGCGATTCCCCGAAGCCGTCTTTGTCGATGCCACCCGATCCAAGGACGAGTTTTTGCAACTCATCATGGAATTACCCGACGTGCCACTGGCCGTCGCCGACTTCCCGGCACAGGCCACCGACTTTCTGATCAGCGCCGTGGAAAGCTTGCGCGTGCTTGATGCACTCGAAGCCCGAGAAACACGCCTGACCGTCCTCATGTTTGCGGCCGACGATCCCACCGCCACCGCGAGCATGGCCAAGACCTACCGGGCTCTGGGTGACCGGGTGGATTACTTCCTCGTGAAAAATCCAGCCCGGCTACGAAGCCACGCCTTTGACGAGTCGGCCCTTGCCGGACTGTTCCGAAAGAACAAGGTGCCCGTGCTTGAATTACCAGCCCTTACCGCAACCACCATCCAAGCCATCGAAATCGCCAGCGCGGAAAAGAAAAAGCATCTGACCTATTCGGAGGCCGTAAACATACCTTCGATTCATCCCATGTGCCGATTCGAGATCGAGCATTTCCTTAATCGGGTGTTCACCCAATGCGAGAACGCCGCACAGGTGCTCGTGCCCGACCCGGCTATCATCAAAAACAAGGTCTTCCGCCCCACCGACAAAGCCCCTCGTAAAGCCATCGACGAGTTTAACCCCTTGAACGATCTATGAGCGACGAAGCTTTGACTTATTTGCAGGGCGATTCACGCGGGCCAAAACGTGACCTGATTGCGCGGTGCTATTATGAGGTCGCCCAAGGCGACCCAAAGAGCGGCCCGGTTGTATTCGCCGTTCTTTCCAACGCTGCCGCGGAACAGTTCGCCAAAACACCGGAAGAATTGCGCGAGGCTAACGAATGTCTTCGCCTGCTCTTAGGCGAGGCTCGCGACTTCGAGAAAAAACTCCGGGATCGTGTGGAGACGAGCAACGCCACCGTCATTCTCTCGTTCAAGGACGAGACACGCCGCGCCCGCGAGGCGTGGCAGGAAACGATCAATCAAGCCGAATACGTGAGGGAAAGGGCGAAGCTTTTGGCCCATGACATGGAGGCTGTCATTACTTCAGCGAAACGGGTCGCGGGTGATTTTAGCACGCTCAAGGGTGACTTGAAGTTGCACCACGAATCCACCATAAAAATTGCGGAAGGAGTAGCGAAGGTCGAAACGATGCACCAGGAGAATCAGGATTTAGTGAAGTATTTCGTCAAGAAGGCTCGTTTCAATTGGCTGACGATTGGGTTTTTAGGCGGGATCATTTTCGATTCCATTGCTAACGAAATTCCTGCTCCCCACTGGTTGCCGTTGGTTGTCTTCGCGGTTGGGGCTGGCTGGTTGCAATGGCTTTTTCGTGAATTTTGGATCTATCTCCGCTCGCGTACTGACAAGACTTCGCCGGCTGCTCAAACCAAGCCTACGGGTTGAACGTGTTTTCTCTCTTTTGTTTGGGTTGGGAAACTTTCCGCTGTGCTCGTTCGTGACCGCACCGCAAGCAACGTAAGTCTTGTTGTTCGGCGGGTGGCGTCTTCTCCGGCTTTTGCGGCGGTTTCGAGGCCGAGCAACCGCCGCGCCACGCTTCTGCCAAGCCAGAAGCGCGGCACGTCGGCTGCTTTTAGGCTGCGGTGAGTGTGCCGCGTTTCGATCCCCGGCCCGAGGGGAAGGGGGCCGGGGTTCAAAACGCGGGGATGAGGGCTCCCGTTGGTCGCTGCCTGCGGGCGGCGTCGGGTTTCGGGTTGCGCGGGTATTTTCTCTCGTCCATGCCGTCCCAACCTCCAAGAGGTCGAACGAGCTAGTTGTCACCTCAGAAGCCGATCTTCTTGCGTGGTGGGTCGGGCGGAGGCAGGAGAAGCGGTCTGATTTTCTGATAAATATCGCGCAACGCGGCGTCGTGCGTCACCAGAGTCTTTTCGACATCAGCCATGCGCTTAGCCATGACTTGATTCTCCGCCAGAACTTCCCGCAACCGGATGAAGGCCCGAATGACGTAAACACTCATGGCAATCGCTCTCGGGCTATTGAGAACATTGGAGGCTTGGAGAGCCCCATGTTCCGTGAAGGCCCAGGGCAACGTGCGGCGTCCACCGCTGCCGGGTTTTGACATCGCAGATTGCGATGTCAAATCTTCGACCTCCTCTTTCGTGAGTTGAAAGAGAAAGTCGTCAGGGAACCGAGGCCGGTTGCGTTTGACCGCCTCATTGAAGCGGAAGGTGGCAACCCCGTAGAGCTTGGCGAGGTCGGAATCCAAAATAACACGCTGGCCGCGCAGCGTAAGAATCAGTTGGCCCACGTCAGGGGCGATTTCCGGTGAATTCATAATTGAGTGTCCTTTCGGTTGTCTGTTTAAGTGAATGAGAACGTGAAGCGCTATGCGGGCTTCACGCTGAACCATGCGGTTGCGGTCTCCGGTGTGACCAATTCCCTGTAATGGCTGAAGATGACTTCCGGCGAATTGCCCGCTTCCAACGCCACCCGCGCCGTGTCGTGGAGAATGGCCAGTCGGTACGAGATGAACGAATGGCGCAGGCCATTCTCCTGCCATTGAATACCCTCGCAGAGCTTTGCCGCCGCGATTTGCGGGCGCTGATGCACGCAAACCGACCCGATGGTCTGCTTGCATGGTGTCAGCCAGAGCTTGAGGTTGTCGGAGATCGGCACCAAACGGCGCTGCCGGGTTTTGGCCTTGCTGGCATCGACCGTGATAAAGCCGCGATCCAGATCGATTTCCTTCCAGTCCAGTCGCTGCAATTCGGCCATCCGAAGGCCCGCGAACGCTCCGAGAGCGAGGAACGGGCGCAGGGTGTTGTCAGCCTTGGTTAGCAACTCGGTGATGTTCTCCGGCGTGAAGATCGCAACAGCGGATTTCGTCTCCTTGTACCGCACCATCGCAGGAAACGGGCTTCCGCCTTTGATCAGGTAGCCCCTCCCTTCCGCCCAATTGCCGCAGGCCACCAGGATAATGCGCATTCCATTCTTGGTTTTCGGCGCATAGGGCAGACCACCGAGCCAGGCATCCAGTTCCGCCGTCTTCAAGTCGGGGAGCGTTTGGCCGGGAAACGCTTTGGCCAAATCCCCTACGATCTTGCGGCATTGGCTGACGTAGTGAGCCGAAAGGCCCGATTGCTCCCTCGATTTCGCGAAATGGTCCGCGATTTCTGCCAGCGTCAGCCGAATCACATCCAACCGATTATGACGCAGGAAGAATTCGACCGCTTCCCTCAGCGTCGCCTTGCCGAGCTTGGCGATGGCTTGCGCATGTTCCTCGACCGCGACATGCAGCGCGTAATTTGGGGCGAGAACCCTCCGCGCTACGATGAGGCTTTCCAGTTCAGGAGTCGCCATCGCTTCGACCGCGGCAGCGTCATTTGACAATTCTCCGAGGATTTGTTTCGCGACCCGTTTAGCCTCCGATTTGTCGGCGAAGTTCTTCTGAACCCGCCTGCCACCGGCATAATATGCGAGCTGGTACATCGCCTTGCCGCGATTGACCGAGTGATAGAGTTTGACTACCTGCCGTCCATTTGAGATTTCTCTGACCATACACAGTATGGCGGAATGACAACCCATCTGCGTTTGTTACGCAGACCGTTATGCTAGAACCAGCCACTCACGCAAGTAACTGTAGTTTGAATATCCTAGCTACGGTCTATGACCGTCGCACATTGAAAAGCGCGAGTGGCGAAAGCTGCTCGCGCTTTTTTGTGCCCAATTTGCTAAATTTGCTAAATTTCCAATCTTTTTAGCGAATCTAGCTAACGCAGCAAACGGTGCTGTACCGCCCTTTTCGTTTTTCTGCGAAAGTTGGGGCGTGAAGTATGAAGCGAAGAGTTTTATCGAAAGCCGGACAGCGGGCGCGGACCGCTACCCGACGCCCGACCGCAGGTCCGTCACGCAATCGTCACACAATTTCCCTAGGGATTTGCAGGCCGAAAGCATGAGACTGGAAACCCTTTGTGCCGTGCCGCGTCTTGATGCCATCTCTGATTTCCGTTTCGTGAAAAAACCCCCCGCCACACTCCTGCCCCGCAAAGGGGTTTTGGCGACCTTCGACTGGGCCAAAATCCAAAGCGGTTTTGCGCGGCGCGACATCCTGCCGGCCATTCCCACCGCGCTCCTCTGCTGGTTTCTCACCATCCTCTTTTCCGTCTCGCTTGCCACACTCATCTTCCGCGGCCCGCTTGCCCCCAGCCTGCCGCTCGGCATCGGCATGAGCCTCGCCACCGCCATCGTCGTCGGCCTTGTTACGCTGCTCTTCAGCTCCATTCCCGCCTGCATCGCCATTCCGAATGATCGCACCGCGCCCATGCTCGCCATCCTCGCCGGCTCCCTCACGGCCGGCTTTGCCGCCAATTCGCCGGACATGGTCCCGACCTGCCTCGCCGCGCTCGTTTTCGCCACGGGGCTCAACGGCATCATCCTCTGGTTGCTTGGCCATTTCCGCATGGGCATCCTCGTCCGTTTTTTGCCCTATCCCGTCGTCGGCGGCTTCATGGCCGGCGCCGGATGGCTGTTGGTCAAGGGCGCGATGACCGTCGCCACCGGCCTCGAGGTCACGCTCGACCATCTGCCGCAGTTCTTTGCCACGGACACCTTCCTGCGTTGGGCGCCCTCCATGGCGCTGGCGCTCACCATGCTTATCGCCAGTCGGTTGATCCGCCACTTCCTCGTCATTCCCACCATCGCCGCGGCGGGCGTTGTGCTTTTCTACGGCCTAAGCTGGCTCGCCGGCTTCGACTTTCCGCATCTGCGCGAAATCGGCTGGCTGCCCGCCCCGTTTCCCACCGCCATCGCCTGGCATCCGCTTTCGCTTGCGCTCGTTTCCAGCGCCAAGTGGGCGCCCATCGCCGCACATGCCGCCACTTTCGCGACCATCGTCATGGTCAGCGCCGTCTCGCTGCTGATGATTTCCAGCTCCGTGGAGCTCTCCGCCCGCGTCGAAGTCGATGCCGACCGCGAACTCCGCGCTGCCGGGCTTGCCAACTGCGCCTCGTTCCTCACCGGCGGCCTCATCGGCTTCCACTCGCTTTCGCTCACCACGCTCTCGCTCCGCATCGGGCCGAATAGCCGGTGGGTCAGCTTGTTTAGCGTCATCGGCACGGCGCTCACGCTCGCCCTGGCGCCGGGCCTCGTTTCGTACTTGCCGGTGCCGCTGCTCAGTGCGCTGCTGCTTTACCTTGGCATGAACTTCCTCGCCGAGTGGTTGTTCGATGCCTATCGCAAGATGCGCCGCACCGACTACCTCATTATCTGGCTCATCCTCGTCGTCGTCGCGTGGGCCGGCTACCTCATCGGCGTCGGTGTGGGCCTGATGATGGCGCTGGCGCTCTTCGCATTGCGCTACAGCCTCATCGATGTCGTGCGGCTCGAACTCAACGGCGCGCAACACCGCAGCAACGTCGACCGCACGCCGGAGGAAATCGCCCTCCTGCGTCCCGTGCGGCCCACCATCCACATTCTTAAGCTCCAGGGATTCATCTTTTTCGGTACTGCCTACAGCCTCCTGCAACGCGTCCGCAATCGCGCCCATAACGAAGAGCTGCCGCCGCTCCGCTACCTCGTGCTCGATTTTCGCCACGTTACCGGCGTCGATAGTTCCGCCATGCTGTCGCTCGGGAAACTGCTCCACATCGGCGAGCAGTCCGACTTCGCCACGCTTTGCACCGGCGTGCCGCAGGCCGTGTTGAAGACGCTCAAGCGCGACGCCGTTGTCGGGGAAGGCTTCGCCTTCCAGCCCGACATCGACCACGCCGTCGAGTGGTGCGAGAGCCGCGAACTAATTGCGCTCAACGCCCCCATCGAGCCCGCGCCGGTCGATATCGTGGAAGCGCTGACCAAGGCGTTGCCGGGCCGTCCCGAGGATGCGCAGAAATTGGCCACCTACTTTGAGGCGCAGGACATCGCCGCCACCATCGTGCTCACGGTGCAGGGCGACACTTCGCGTGATCTGTTCCTGATCCAGAAAGGCCGCATTTCCGCGCTGCTCAAGGCGAAGAACGGCGAGGTTATCCGCCTGCGCACCATGGGGCCGGGCTCCATCGTGGGCGAACTCGCGATGTATCTCGGTCGCCCGCGCACCGCGTCGCTCATCGCGGAGACCGACAGCATCGTCTGGCGCCTCTCCCTCCACACACTGGCCGAAATGGAGCGGAGCGATCCGCGCTCCGCCTCTGCGCTGCATGAGATTCTCGCCCGCATGCTCTCGGGCCGCCTCGCCCAGGCGAATGACCTGCTGGAAATCTCGCTGCGTTAAAAAGCGAAAAGCCGCCGGCGAATGCGCTGGCGGCTTTTGCCGACACGCGGGGTCTAGTCGATATTGACGAAAACGCGCGGGCCGTTGTCCTGCTCACGCCAGTAACCATGATGATGGTCGTGCATGATGAAGGCGTGATGCTTGTTGTGACTATCCCAATATCCATCATGGTCGTGCGACCAAGCATCGTGATGGTCGTCGGCCAGCGCGCCACCCGTGGCTGCCCAGCTCAGGGTGGCAACAGCAGCAAGCAACAGAAGTCCGCGATTTAGTCGGGGAGTTGGAGTTTTCATAGTTCCAACAGTTATGCACCAGCCGTGCCAACCCATTTCCGATTAACTAAGAGCACTCTCCATTAAAGACTTAAGTCCCAGCAGAAAATCTTGCGTCGCGAATCGGAAAGCAAGATGCATGGCGTTCGCCGGGCACGTCCTGGCAAAGCGCAGGCGCATTCGCGTTCATCACTCCACCACTTCAATCGGACATTTCGGCAGCACGGCGAGGAAGGCTTTGCCGTAGGGCTTTGTGAGCACGCGATTGTCGAGGATCACGATGATGCCCTTGTCGCTGCCCGTGCGGATGAGGCGGCCCACGCCTTGGCGGAATTTCAAGATCGCTTCGGGCAGCGAGAATTGGCGGAACGCGTCGCCACCCTCCGCGATGATACGCTCGCACTTCGCCTGCGTTAGCGGATGATCCGGTACGGCGAAGGGCAGCCGCGTGAGGATGACGTTGCTCAGCGCCTCGCCCGGCACATCGACGCCCTGCCAAAACGAATCGGTGCCGAAGAGAACGGAGTCGCGGTCCTCCTTGAACTTTTGCAACAGCCGATGTCGCGGCAGCGAGCCACCCTGCACAAGGCAGGCAATCTTCTCGCTGCGGAAAAAACTGGAGAGGGAATCAGCCAGCTTCTGCATCGTTTGGTAGCTGGTGAAGAGGACAAACGCTTTCCCGTGCGTCATCGCCACGAAGTGCTTGATCCAGTGCGCCAGCGCGCCCTCGTATTGCTCACGCGCGGCCGGCTCCGGCATTTTCTTGGGAATATAGACCTTCATCTGCCGCTCGTAATCGAAGGGCGAATCGACCTGCAACGTTGCCGCGTCCTCGCCGCCGATGCGGTTGACGAAGTAGCGCAGACCGTCGCCCACCGCGAGGGTCGCGCTGGTCATGATGGCCGTGTTGTCCGGGCGAAAAAGCAGCTTCCGCAATTGCGGTGCGACATCGATTGGTGCTGCCGTCAGCGTCAGGTGCGTTTCGCGCTTCTCGTTTTTATCAATCCAATAAACGTGATCCTCGCGTGATTGGCTGAGGAATTCCTCCATGCCCACGCGCATCCCTTCCACCCGCCGCGCCGCCTCCTGCACCTCGGCCTTGAAGACGTCGTCCTCGATGTCGCGCGCCGCATCGGCCAGGTTCCGGTAAAGCTGCTGCAGCGGAAGATTGAGCGTGTTCTCCGCGATGCCCGGCTCGCGCAGGCGCAGCTCCTTGCTCCGCTTGAAATCGAGCGAGCGCTCCAGTTTATCGAAGAAAAGTTCGGCCGTGTCCTCGGCGTGCTGGACCAGCCGCGCGGCCTCGGCATTGCGCAGCGCGGCAACGATCCCCTTCTGCGTCCGAGGATGAAAAAGCCGGTGCAGGAGATAGCGCATGCTGCCGTGCGAAATTTCCAGGCCGAGGTGACGCGCCGCCACCGACTCCAGCGTGTGCGCCTCGTCGAAGATGACAAAATCGTTGTGAAAAAGATAGCCGCGATCCGAAAGCACCTCTTCGGATCCCGCCAGAAAATTGAAAAAGAGCGAGTGATTCAGCACGAGCACCTTTGCCGTCTCCGCCTCCTTGCGCGCGCGCTGGTAAAAGCATTCCGTGCCCATCCCGCAGGTGCGCGAGGTGCAAACGTGCGCCTCGCTGCAGACTTGCAACCACACGGTGGGGTCAGGCGCGGGATCGAGATCGGACAGCGTGCCATCGCGCGTGCGCAGGCTCCATTCCCAGATGCGCTTCATCTCCGCTTGCTCGCGCGAGGCGAAGAGCTCGCCGCCGTGGCTCATGGCGCGTTGCAGCCGCACCGGGCAGAGATAATTCTGCCGGCCTTTCAGCAGCACGGCCTTGAATTCCTGCGGCAGCAATTTCTGCACGAGGGGGATGTCCTTATAAAAGAGCTGCTCCTGCAAATTGATCGTATGGGTGGAAACCAGCGCCTTGCGATTCTGATCAATCGCGTGAAAAACGGACGGCACCAGATAGGCGAGGCTTTTGCCCACGCCCGTTCCCGCCTCAACGATGAGATGCGAGCGATCCTGGCACGCCTTCGCCACCGCCGTGGCCATCGCCTGCTGCTGCGGCCGGTATTCGAACTGGCTCGACTGCGCCAGCAAGCCGCCCGGCCCAAAGGCCTCGCTGATCTTGTTCTCAAACGCGGAGGGAAAATCGTCGCGCGGGGCAATCATGGAAGGACGACCTTACCGCGAATTTTCGGGCCGGTCTACTGATCAGCAAGGCGTTGGCAGGAAACATACAATGAGAAAAATAGTATCGGACCTATTAACCCTTGTTTTTGGCTGATTTTATATTTCATGTCGTCCTGTCAATCAAACTGTTGCCATATGGTGCGGGTTTCGCGTATGGTCATTGGCTCGCGTCTACACACCCCATGGAGTAGCGGTTAGCTCACCTCCCTTTCACGGAGGTAGCACGGGTTCGAATCCCGTTGGGGTGACCCTTTTCCCTTTCCCCTACTTGAATTAGCAGTGAACGCTGGCATCGTTTGAGGCGTGGCGTTGCAACTGACAATTTTTGTTCGAGTCCTCATGGCCGTTTTGGCGCTGGGTTTGGGTGCACCGCAATCCGTTTGCGTCGCGGTCCAGCCGGACCCGGCCAAGACTTGCTGCTGCACGGAGTCGCCCATCTGTAAATGCCAGCCCGGCCTGCCGTGCCGGCAAGCCTGCACGCTGGTCCGCGCGCCGTCGCTGGATAAGCAAGCGCCCGCCCGCGTGGTGGAGGCCTGTGCGCTCTCGCCGCAGCAATTTCTTTATTCCATCGTTCCGGTCGCGATTTCTTCCTTCGCGCTGAATTGTCCGATCCGATCTTGGTCAAACGACGCAGCGTTACCGCGAAGTAGTAGTCCGCCACAGGCCGTGCTGTGCCTCTGGCGCGTTTGAAACGCCACCTCCCTTATTGATCGGTTTCCCGCGCGTTGGAGCGTCGGGACGGCGTATTCACACAGCTTTTTTTTGGAGGTCGGACCATGTCTTTTATTCAGCAATTTCAATCACTCGACGGAAACGCCCAGCTCAGCCGCCGCAGGGCGCTGCTTGGGATCTCACTTCTCGCGCTCGCCGCTTGCTCACGCTCAAACGAGGCCACGAAAACCGCGCACTCTAACGTCGCCTACTATACTTGCACGATGCACCCGTTTGTGCGCTCGCAGGATCCCAAGGGCAAATGTCCGGTCTGCGGCATGGACTTGGTGCCGGTGGCGGTATCCTCCGCTTCGACGATAGCGGTGCCTACGGAGCAACCTGGCCTCGTCACCATCACACCGGAACGCCTGCAGGAAATCGGCGTGACGACCGAGATCCTGACGAAACGGAGCCTGACACGCACCCTTCGCGCGCCAGCGCGGGTTGACGCCAACGGGACGATTGTGGCGCAATTTCTGGAGGACGATGTGACGCTCCTCAGCGTTGGTCAAAAAGTAACCGTGTCGATTCCCTCCGCACCGCAGTGGAAAATCGACGGCGCGATTAGCTTCGTCGCTCCGCGTATTGATGACCAGCACCGGATCATGGCACGCATCGTTGCGTCGAAAGAAGGGCACAACCTACCTCCCGGACTTCTCGTCGAGGTTTCCGGCGAGGTCCCAATGGGCGAACGCTTGACCGTATCGACCGAAGCCGTGATGCCGACCGGCGAAAAATACATCGTCTTCGTCGATCACGGTGGCGGTAAGCTGGAGCCGCGCGAAATTGAAGTCGGGCTCCAATGCGGCGGCTACAACGAGGTGCTGGCGGGTCTGAGCGAAGGCGACCGGGTCGTTTCCAGCGCCAACTTTTTGGTCGATGCCGAGAGCCGGATCCAAGGTGTGCTCAAGACGTGGGGAGATCGCCCGTGAACAGCGCCACCTCTCGTCCAAACGGTTGGATTGAACAACTCACCGATGCGAGCGGGCGCAATCCGTTTCTGGTCGGTTTGCTCTGCCTTATCGCGATCTGCGCGGGCGCTTACTCGCTGGCATGCATCTCACTCGATGCGGTGCCCGATCTCTCCGATGTCCAGGTCATCGTCTACACCAACTGGGAGGGCCGCAGTCCCTCGCAGGTGGAGGACCAGGTCACCTATCCACTCACGAGCCGCTTTCTCGGCGCGCCGAAAGTGAAGGCCGTCCGCGGGCTCTCCATGTTTGGCCGGTCGTTCGTCTACGTGATTTTTGATGACGGAACCGATCTCTACTGGGCCCGATCGCGTGTTCTCGAATATTTGAATAGCGGGCGCGCGTCGTTGCCGACCGGAGTCACGCCTACACTGGGGCCGGACGCCACCGGCGTCGGCTGGGTCTACGAATATGCGCTGGTCGATGATAGCGGAAAAAACAATCTCGCGCAGTTGCGCACGCTGCAGGATTGGACGCTCAAGTACGCGCTCGGCTCGGTCAAGGGCGTGGCGGAGATCGCCAGTGTCGGCGGATTCGTGAAGCAGTACCAGGTGAACGTCGATTCGAACAAACTCCTCGAATACGGCGTGAGCCTGAACGATGTCGCCGACGCGGTGCGCAAGAGTAACAGCGATGTCAGCGGCAAATCGCTGGAGATATCGACCGCGCAGTATTTCATTCGTGGGCGGGGCGACATCCAATCACTCGACGACTTGCGGCAAATTCCGCTCAAGTCGGCCAACGGCGCGCTCGTGACCGTGGACCAAGTGGCCACTGTCGAACTCGGCCCCGACCTGCGCGAAGGCTTGGCCGAGTTCAACGGCCAGGGCGAAGCGGTGGGCGGAATCGTCGTCATGCGCTCGGGCGAAAACGCGCTGTCAGTCATCGATGGCGTGAAGAAGAAGATCGCGCAGCTTCAGAATTCGCTGCCGCCCGGCGTGCGCATCGTGCCGGTCTACGATCGCTCACAATTGATCCTCCGTTCTATTGATACGTTGCGGTCCAAGCTGATCGAAGAAAGCGTTATCGTCAGCCTGGTTTGCATGCTCTTCCTCTGGCATTTCCGCAGCGCGCTCGTCGCCGTCATCATGCTGCCGACGGCCATCGTCCTTTCCTTCATCCCGTTCGCGGCGATGCATCTCACGGCCAACATCATGTCGCTCGGCGGCATTGCCATCGCCATTGGCGCCATGGTCGATGCCGCCATCATTATGATCGAGAACGCGCACAAGGAGCTGGAGCACGTGCGCACCGCCAAGGGTGCCGATCTCACCGACTACGAGCGCGTCGAGGCCATCCTCGGCGCTGCGCGACGGATGGGGCGTCCGCTCTTTTTCTCGCTGCTGGTGATCACGGTCTCGTTCGTGCCGGTCTTCACGCTCGAGGGACAAGCGGGACGACTCTTCCAGCCGCTGGCCTTCACCAAAACCTTCGCCATGTTCTTCGCCGCGCTGCTCTCAGTCACGCTCGTGCCCGCGCTCATGGTGCTGCTCATTCGCGGAAAAATCACCCCCGAGGCGCGCAACCCGATCAATCGTTTCCTCGTTGCCTGTTATCATCCCGTGGTGGATTGGGCGCTACGTGCCCGAGGCCTAGTCGTGATCTTCTCGCTCGTCTTCTTAAGCCTCACTCTCATCCCCGTTTTGCGCTTGGGCAGCGAATTCATGCCGCCGCTGAATGAAGGCGACATTCTCTTCATGCCCACCGCGCCCGATGGGCTCGGCACGCAGGAAGCCTCGCGGATTTTGCATGAGCAGAATGTCCGCCTGAAACAAATCCCGGAATTCGCCAGCGTCTTTGGCAAAGCCGGCGCCGCCGATACCGCGACGGATCCCGCCCCGATGTCGATGTTTGAAACGACCATCCAAGTCAAGCCGCCTGACCAATGGCGCGCGGGCATGACATGGGAGGGCCTACAGCGCGAAATCCAGCAGCACGTGCAGACGCCCGGCATGGCCGACATCATCTGGATGCCGATCCAGACGCGGACGGAAATGCTCACCACCGGATTTCGTTCCAACCTGGGGCTGCGCGTGTACGGCCGCAGCCAGCACGACATCGCCGTCGCGGGAGAACAGATCGAGCAGGCGCTGAAGGATTTTCCCGAGACGCGTAGCGCCTTTGCAGAACGGTCCGAAGGCGGACGCTACCTCGATATCGTGCCCGACCGCGCTTCCATTGCCCGCTACGGTCTCACCATCGACGATGTGAACCAGGTGGTCGAAACCGCGATCGGCGGCAATACCATCGGCACGACCATCGAGGGGCGCGAACGTTACCCCATCAGCGTCCGGCTCCAGCGCGATTTCCGTGATACGGTCGAGGCCATCCGGCGCATCCCCGTCTCCATCCCAAGCGGCGCGCAGGTTCCGCTGTCGGACCTGGCCTCCATCCATTTCGCGAGTGGCCCGCCCGAAGTGCGGAGCGAAAACGGCCAGCTCGTGACCTACGTTTCGGTCGATACCACCGCCAGCGACTTCGGCGGCTACGTCCAGCGGGCAGGGGAGAGGCTGAAGGAAAAGGTCAAAGCGCCGCCCGGCGTTTATTGGGAATGGGCCGGCTCGTTCGAGCAATTGCAGCAGGTCGAAAGCCGCCTGCTCGTCATCATCCCGTTCACGCTGCTCATCATCATCCTGCTGATTTATCTGAACACGCGCTCCTCGGTGAAGACGTGCATCGTCTTGTTGGCGGTGCCATTCTCGCTTATCGGCGCGTTCTGGCTGCTCTATCTGTGCGGCTACCAGTTCAGCGTCGCCGTCGCCGTGGGTCTCATCGCGCTGGCCGGCATCGATGCCGAGACCGGCGTGGTCATGCTCATCTACCTGGACCAGGCCTACGACGACCGCGTGGCGCGCC
>CAZZWT010000018.1:0-19357 GCA_964657775.1 uncultured Candidatus Methylacidiphilales bacterium
CCTCCTGTGCCTCGATCGAAGTCTCGATCTCGGCACCCGGACAACAAGTTGTCCGGGTCGCGTAGGCTGGGCGGAGCGACAAGAGGCATGATGAACGCATCATCCGTGACGGCCTCGTGTGCCTCGATCGAAGTTTCGATCTCGGCACCCGGACAACAAGTTGTCCGGGCTACCCGGAAGGGAAAGCTCCGCATGCCAGTGCTGGTCTCGCATTCGAGCGTTCGCCAAGAAAGCGGATCGAATAAAAATTGGGTAGGCCGGACAACGAGTTGAGATCGCTGCGAAAGTCGGAGCATGCTGGTTTGAGCAAGCCGGAGGTTTGCCAGAACCCTAGCCGGTGGTTGAGGCCAGCAGGCCGACACCACCGGAATAAGTTAAAAAATTGACACAACCCCGGAAGGGTTGAACAACCGGTTTGAGCGCCCGCTTTTGCCTCAGAGAGCTCTGCAACCCCTCGAAGCTGTCACCCCTTTTTGTTCGGATACCGGTGGTGGCGACCGCTGCTGCGGCCTGACCACCAGCTACGGCTCTGTCACGCCTCCGGCGTAGCGGAAGACTTTTGCGGAGGTCTCAAGTTGTCCGGGGACCCACCTGGTCGTCGTTGCGTAAAAGGCATCGCCGCCCGGCGGACGGCGGCTGCCCTTCGTCTTCGAATTATTGGCCGAGCGAGGCTTCGGCCGTCTTCGCTTTCTCGACCCAGTCGGACGCGCTCGCGGCGTAGGTCGAGATGATCGTGTCGTAATCTTTCCGTGCGTCGGGTTTGTGGCCGGCTTTGTCGAGCGCCTGGGCGGCTTTGTAGAGACCTTCCGCACTCTGCGCGGGCGCGGCGGGACCGAAGATCAGGTTCGGCTGGTGATAATAATAGATGGCGTTGTCGTTCGCGCCGAGCGAGGTGGGCACGAGGGTGTGGCCCTGCTTGTCTAGCACGTCGCCGTAGCCGACCATCGCCTTGGCCTGCAGCACCACGCCGGCGCCCGGGTTCTGCATCAGCCCGGCGAAGATCGCCTTCGCCGCGTCGAGATCGGCGCCCTGCCCCGATTGCAATTCGGCCAGCGCGATGCCGTAATTGGCGTCGGCGAAATGCGGATGCCACGTGGCGGTCAGCATTTTTTCGAAGTACCCTCTCGCCGTCGCGGCATCGCCCTGCGCGAGGTAAGTCGCGCCGAGGCCGTAGTTGGCGTCGGCGGGAGACTGGTTATCGCTGGGCGAGGCGTTGGTAAGCAGGTTGGTATAGACCTTCAACGCCGTGGGGTAATCCTTCGCGGCCAGCAGGAGCTCGCCGTATTGATTCGTCTCCGCGCGCGTGAGCTTCAAGCCCGGGTTGGCATCGATGGCTTTCTTGAAGCGATCGAGCGCCGTCGGGAAATCCTTCGCGCCATCCTTGGTGATGAAGGCGAGTCCGGCCTTTGCCAATTCCACGCGCGTCTGCACGGTGGGATCGGTCAGCTCCGCGGTCGTCTTGGTCAGGTAGCCTTCGAGATCGGCATCCTTGAGCAGGCCCCACGAGCGGCGTTGCTTGGCCGCGGCGATGAGACCATCGAAGGCCTCGCCGATCGCATCGGTATCGGTGGCATCCTTCAGCACGGAGACGTACATCTGCTCGCCGGAGGCCAGGCGTTTCTCGGCCTCGGCGCGCTGCGGCGGCTGCATCGACTGGTAGTAACCGAGCGACTTCGCCGACGCGAGCCACACGGAGCCGATCTTATTGCGCGCGGCGGCGGCGATGGCGGGGTCCTTCGCATCGACCAGCGGCTGGTAAAGCGCGATGGCGTCGTCGAATTTCTTCTGCTTGATCAGCACGCCGCTGACCGCATCGGCCGCCTGCACCAGCAGCGCGTACGATTCCGGGAACGCTTTCCGCAGATCGGCCGCGGCCTGGATCATCTCCGGCACTTTGTTCGTGTGCTGGTAGATGTTGACGACATAGAAGAGCGCGAAGGGCGCGGCTTCATCCTGCGGATATTTCGACGCGACCGCCTGCAGCGCGGCCACCGCGCCGGGGTCCTTTTTCTGGTCCATCGCCATGCCTTGGAAAAGGAGAACGGTGGAGAGCGCCTTGCTCTGCGGGTAGGTTGTGACGAAGGTCTTCGATTCGGCGATCAACTCGTCGTACTTCTTCAGCGCGTTGAGCGTCTGGATGTAGCCGGCATCGGCCGCGGCGCGCAGGTCGTTGTTGGCGGAGGCGTTGTCCTTCACCTTGCCGTAATCGACCAGCGCCTTGTCGTATTCCTGGCGCGTGCTTTCGCTCTGCGCCTTGGTCAGGAACATCTGGTTGGCGACCGGGCTGGTCGGGTTGGCCTTGAGGAAATTATCGACCACGGCGTCGGATTCCGGGATGCGGCCGAGCTTCAGCAACGCTTCCGCCTGCTGCGCAATGGCGTCGCCGACATACCTGCCATTCGGGAAATCCTTCACGCTGCGCTGCGCCTGCGCAAGGGCGCCGGCGTAATCCTTGCGCTTCATCAATTCGACCGCGAGCTGGTAGCTGAGGCTGTCCGCATTGGGATCGCCCGCGTGCTTGGAAAGGTAATCGTCCAGCGCCTTGTTCGCCGCATCGATCTGACCGCCGAGCACGTAGGAATAGAGGACCTGGAAATCGACTTCCTGCTGCTGCTCCGGCGTTAGCTTCGCATGCGCGGCGACGCGGTGCAGGATGGTGCGTGCCTCGTCGGGCTCCTTCAGCATGACGTAGCACTCGGCTATGCGGATGAGCGCCTGGATGACGGGATCGGGACCGTTCTTGAGTTCCTCGAGCCGGCCCTGCTCGCGCGCGATAAGCGAGCTGCTGTCCGTGGCGAAGGCGCCGACGCCACGGGCCGCGTTGGCGGCGTTGGCCTGGGCGGCTTTTTGCGCGGCCGCGCGCAGATCATCAAGGCGCTTTTGCTGGATCGGGATCAAGTCGTCGCGGCGCTTCACCAGGCGGAAAGCGTCGAGTGCTTTTTGGTAGCCATCGGTCGAGCTGGCATCGAGCTGCGCAACGAGGTAATCCATCTCGGCCTTGCTCATGTTGGCGGAGTTGGCCTGGACGAGCGCGTTGGGGTCGGTGCTGACGTGGTCAAAGGCATCGAGCGCTTTTTGCGCGAGCGCTTGGACATTGGCGGTTCCCTTCGCTTGTGCGTCCGCAGTGTCAGCCGGGGACTTCGCGGCTTTAACCGCTGCGTTCATCGTCGTAACCGCAAGATTGGTTTCCACGGCGTAGAGGCTGCCGAGCAGGAGGTAGTAATCGGGCTGGCTGAGGCTCTGCGGATATTGCTGGATGAGCTGGAGCAGGTCTTTCTCCGCCGCGTCGAAATTCGGAATTTGGAAATAGGCGAGCGCGCGATAGTACAACGCCTGCTCGACGTAGGCCTTGTCGCCTGCGACCGGAGAGGTGGGCGCGAATTGGATGAGGCTGGTGAGCGTGGTGACAGTGGTGGAGTAATCGTCGCTGGCCTTGCTCTTGTCGGTCTCCTTTTGCGCCTTGGAGAATTGCGCCAGCGCGGTGAAGTAAAGGGCGGTGCCACGGTAATCGGGCTTGCCGTTGGGCGCGGCCTGCTTGGCCAGGGCGGCGACCGCCTCATCGAACTTTTGCGCGTGGAGATAAGCGAAACCGGCGCGGATGCGAACGTCCTCGATATTGGGCGTCAGCGGGTAGCCGGTGATGATGGAGTTGAAATCAGTGGCGGCCTGATCGTACTGTTCCGCGGCCAATTCCTGGGCGGCTTTGTTGTAGAGATCGCCGGCTGCATCGCCTCGAACGAGAGACGCCGAGCAAAGTAAACAGAGGGAGCCGATTAAAAACCATTTCACAATTTTTACTCTGTTGGCTTTCGCTCGGGTTTTAAAGAAAATTTAGAGAGGGGAAGCAACTTTTTTGACGTTTGCTGGTTTCATTTCGGCTTCACGAAATGGCACGGATGCGGGATCGACCCGCTTTTTAGGCGGGGCGCTTTTTAAAACGATCCCCCGATGCGTCCTACGGCAGGACGCTTCCGGCGCGAGGGCCGAGGGATGTGTCCCGCGCCGGCTGCCTTCTTATTTTACTTTTTCTTTGGTTTCGCGGTCGCATCCGGCGGCGGGGCTAACGGCGCGGCATTCGTCGGCGGATTCAGCATGGATTGGAATTGGGGATCGTCCTGGAACGGGGCAAAGCGCGGGTCGATGCGGGCGGACATCATCGCGTTGGTGCCGCCGAGGAGGATCGCTTGCGCGAGGTTGCGCAGCGCTTCGTCCTTGCGGCCCACGGACGCGTCGAGCGCGGCGAGGCTGTAGATCAGTTCACCCGCCTTGGGGTCGATCTTCGCGCGCTCCTCCAGGAACGCGATGGCGGCGTTCGAGTTGTGCTCCTGGTTGACGTAGTACTGGATGATCGCGGCCATGCCGTCGTGGTCCCAATTGGTCAAGCCAGCGATGGTGCGCATGCGGTCGTTGAGCTCATCCAGTTTGCCTTCATCCTGCAACAACTCGGCGAGGCGCATGTTCAGGTCGACATCGTAGGGCGATTGGGCGAGCTGCGTGCGCAGTTCCTCTTCGCGATGGCCGAAGGTCTTGGCCTCCCGCAGCAGGGCGAGCAGTTGGCCGTAAGTCTCGTTGCGCGGATCGTCGCGCCGGGCCTTCTCGACCAGCGCGATGGCCTCGTCGAAGCGCTTCTGCGACATATAGAGGTGCGCGAGGCTCTGCACGGCGTCCTGCAACTGCGGGCAAAGCTGGATGGCGAGGCGCAGCCAGTGTTCCTGCTGCTCGTCCATGTGGCGCCAGCGGTAAAGATCGGCGTGCCAGAAAGCGAGCTTGCCGAAGGCGAGGACGGCGTCGCTGTCGAGGTGGAAGTGGGGGTCGTTGAGCAGGCGCTGCGCGTAGGCGTCCCAGAATTTGCGATCCTCGTCGACGCCGGCGTTCTTGAGGAAATCCTGGTAGTCGGTCATCGGCTCGGTGCTGAGCTTGAAGATGAGTCCCGCCGGCATGAGGTAGGGATACATCCAGTCGATCGGCACGCTTTGCTCGATGTAGAAGGTGTGGTCCTTCTTGTTTTTCTCGAAGATTTTTTGCGCGACGATGCCGTTGATGTCGAAGACGTCGTTGGTGCCGCCACGGATCATCGGGCCGCCGGACGCGACGCGCTGGCGGACCTCGGGCCGGTTCTCGTACTCGGCCCAGCATTGGCGCAACTCGTCGTCGCTGACGCAGGTGACCGAGGTCGCGGGATAGGCCTTGTCGCGGCCGAGCCATTTCTCGAACGGGGTCCAATCCTTTGGCTGCGGACGGAAGCGGGGATCGTACTGGTCGCGGATGTACTGCGCGTAGTAGGTATCGCAGAGCGCGTTTTGGGTGACGACGGTGACGTCGCGGCGATCGAAGCCATGGCCGAGTTCCTTGGTCTCCTTGGGATAAACGGACCAGTCGGCTTTCCACTGGTCATCCTGTTGGCTCTCCACAAAAGCCATGTAGGTGGGCACGAAGCGGCCGGGATCGGAGCCGCCAAAATAGACGGCGTCCTTGGCCATGGGGCGCATCATGTCGGCGCCATAATAATAGCCGAACCAGTGGCCGGCCTGGCTGCACCCGTCGAAGTTGCTCCACAACGGCAGGAGCGACAGGAAGAGCGCCGGCACGCCGAAGGCGATCGGGCCGAATTGCTGCGGGATCTCCGGCATCAACTCGTGCAGGTAGGTCATGAGCGCGAGCGCGCCGTAGCCCATGAGCAAAACGAAGATGCAATGCGACTGGAGATGAAAGACTTTGTATTGGAGGTTGCGCTCGTAATCGAAGCCCTCCTGCGGCGCGATGATGAGGAGCATGAAGCCGACGCAGATAAATGCCGTCCCAAGAAAAATGAACCAATTAACCTGCGGCCAATCGCATCGTCGCAGATAAAACAGCACGGCGAGGATAAGGAAGATGAGCGGCGCCGTAAAGTTCTTGGTCAGGTTTTCGCCGTAGTAGAAGAAGGTTTTTCCGAGGCGCGGCCAGTAATCGGGCAAGCCTATGGTGGCGTCAAGTTGGGCATCTTTCGGTATAACATGGAGCCTTTTACCGATAGTCGACTTGATCAGGATAGGAAGGCTCTTGGGATATTGCTCGCGGCTAATGGAGTAGTAGAAACCGGCGCGCGTGGCAGGCGTGCCCCAATTCATAGGTGGATGCGTCGAGGAGGCGAAGGGCTCATACGCATACGGCATAAGGCCGAGCCAGCCGACGACGAAGACGCCGATAACGAGACGGCGATTAAGTTGCGAGGTGAAGAGCAAACCAACGGCGACCGCCGCGAGGGTAAACATGGACCAGGCGTACTTGGCACTGACTACGCGCTCCGCCGGTGGCGCACCGGCCTGCGCATTGGCAACTAAGCCTTGCAACCAGCCAGCTTTCTCATAACTACCCGTTAGCCACCAACGAGACGCATCAAATGGATACCGTTGGGTATCTGGTTCGGTTGCACTCATTAAATAATAGCCCGTCGCGAAAACGGCTGCGACCGTGATTACACCTAAGACAAAGGAGGCGGGACGAAATTCCTTCACATAAAAAAAACAAAAGATCGCGGTCTGAATGAATATGCCCCAAGCCATTAGCTGACTGATGGTTTGCAGTTCGTTGTCGCCGGATAGCCAACTTAGGTAAACAAGGAACGAAAGGGCGAAAAGGTTCACCGCAATGTTCACGGAGAAATAAATTCCTACCGGTGCCCTGGTCGCGCTCTTGAGGAAGAGCGGCACAAGATTCATCAATAAGGTCGCGAATAGGAACGCGGGGTTGAGTTGAACGAGCGTGTGGTGATTGGTAAGGCCCAGCGCAAAAACAAAGACGGCTATAATAAGCCGATGGGTTTTGCGTGGCTCAAGCATCCAAAGGTAGAAGAAGAGAAGAACAAGATTCAGAAAAAGCGCGTTGAGCGTGCCATGCACGGCGGAGATGACGGCCTGGCTCCACATGACGTCGCTGAAGCCGATGACGAGGCCGACGAGCAGGCCGATGTAGAAGACGTAGGGGCGCACTTGCGACTGGAGCTCGGGCGTGGTCCAGCGTTGCAGGAGCCATCGGCCGGAGTGGCAGGCGAGGAGCGTGAGCACGCCGTTGGACACCGCGCCGAAGAGCGCGCAGAGCAGATTGATGCGCCACGCCAGCCCGCCGAACGGCAGGAGATGCGCGAGCGCGAAGCCCGACATGGTCCAGAACGGGTAGCCGGGCGGATGGCCCACGCCGAATTTCGCGGCGGCGGTGATGAGTTCGCCCGAGTCCTCGAGCGTGACGTTGGGCGCGAGCGTGGCGATGTAGACGCCGAGCGTGACGACGAAGACGATGGCGGCCGCGATCCAATCGGACCGGAGAAAGCGTTCCGGCACGGAGGGCGGCAGCTTGCTCAGCGTGTCATCCGGCTGGATGGTGGCGGCGACGGTGGTTAGGGCCATGGGGAATCAGAATTTAGCCACAAAAGAACGCAGAGAGTCACAAAGAAAAGGCGAAAGACATTTAGACAGGAGTTACAGGAGGAACATGAGATCATGGGCCGATCGGTTTCCTATCTCATGTCCTTCATGTAACTCCTGTCTAAATCAGTTCCGAGATGGAGCCATAATCCGGATCAAGCAGGCGTTTGTAGCTGCGCAGGGCGTAGGCGTCGGTCATGCCGGAGAGATGGTCGCACAACAGCCGCGCCTTGGTCGATGGATCATCGGCGGCGAGCAAGGCGGCGTGGACATCCTGCGGGACGAGGACCATCGGCTTCGTGCCGACGGAAAAGTAATTGCCGTGGAGCGCATCCCACAACCCGCGCAGGATTTTGCCGCCCTTGAACTCGATTTGATGCAGCGCGCCGGAGCGGTAGACGAGATCCTGCGCCAGCCGCTTGTGCAGCTTGATGCGCGCCTCGGCGTCGGATCGGCGCGTGAGCGTATAAGCGTGGCGGCGCGTCTTCGCGGTCATGAAATTCTTCGCGGGCACGAGCGCGGCGGTCTGGATCAACTCGCCGATGATGACGTTCATCTTCGGCTGCAGGCTGTTGTTCTTGATCATCTCAATCAACTCGACGGCATACTTGCGCTGCGGGCCGTCCAGCGTCGCGGAGTTCGCATCGCACCACGCCTCGATTTTATCGCGCGTGATGAAGCGTGCCTTCACGCCGTCGAGAATATCGAAGCACGAATAGGCGATGTCGTCGGCGAGGTCCATGATCTGGCACTCGATGCTCTGGAATCCGTTCACGTCCTTCGTGCCGAGCTTCTCCGCCAAGCTGCCCACGCCGGGGAAACAGAACTCGAGGATCGGCCCCTGGTCGTCGTAGATGAAGTGGTTTTTCTTCGTCTCGCTGTCGCGGTAGAGCTCTTTGTATTTGAGAATGCCATCAAGCAGCGCGCGGCTTGGGCTCATGCCGGTGCGGCGCGTCTTGCCGCTGTAGATTGTGCTGGTGAGGATGCGCAGCGTTTGCGCGTTGCCCTCGAACCCACCGAGCTTGGCCATGACGTCGTTGAGCACCCGCTCGCCGGCGTGGCCGAAGGGTGGGTGGCCGATGTCGTGCGCGAGGCAGATGGCCTCGAGCAAATGGTGGTTGATGAGGACGTCGGGATATTGCCGGTTCAGCCAGACGGAAACGGAATCGGCAATGCGCGAAACTTCCAGCGAGTGGGTCAGCCGCGTGCGATAAAAATCGTACTCGCCGGCCTGGAAGACCTGCGTCTTGGTCTGCAACCGCCGGAAGGACGGCGTGAACATGAGCCGGTCGCGGTCCTGGTGGAAGATGTCGCGGTAATCGGATTTGCGCGCGGGGTTACCCTCATCGCAAAAAATCTCGCGATCGAACCCGTTGTAAAAATCATCCGGCATTTTCGGACTCTATAAAGGCGCGGGCGGCTTGGCGAGTTTGTGATTCAATTTTGGGTAGCCCGGACAACTCGTTGTCCGGGTGCCGAGATCGAAACTTCGATCGAGGCACAAGAGGCCGCCAAGGATGATGCGTTCATCATCGGCTGCCTCTTGTGGCTCAGCTAGTCGCTTCGCCACCCGGACAACGAGTTGTCCGGGCTACCCGATCAGGAAGGGCAACGTTGTCCGCTGCGGGAGCGAAGCAAAGCCGTCGCGCGTGCTCGAGCAACGGCTCCGGCGCAAGGCCGAGGGACACGTCCCGCGCCGGCCACCTTGCATCAGCGGATGCGCGCTTTCGGGTTCGATATAGGCGCCATCTATCGTCACGATTGTTCGCGCCTCTTGTCACCTGTCGCCGCAACAAAATGCGAAAAAGCTGTTGCTGAGAGCAGCATTCGGGTTTAGTTACCGGGATCAACCACTCAGCCATGTTATGCTAGCCAAGACGAATTGTGAAAAGGCGACGACGAAGAAATTTCGCGCCAAGCTCAAGCCCTATCACCACCACTTCAAGCACTGCTCCAAGGCGGTGACCGTGCATCACGGGCGGACGAACGACAAGGTGCGATTGGGCGACCTGGTGACGATTCCCGATAGCGACCTGCATCACGTGATGGATTCGCAGGCGATGATGGCGATCAGCCACGCCATCGAGGACATCGCGGCGGAAGAGGGCACGGGCGAGTTGATTTCCACGTTCCAGGATTTCGAGAATTTCAAGCCCTACAAAGCGCGCTACATGCGCCTGGCCGATCAACTGGACGCGGTGCGCGTCTGGGGTTGCGGCAAAGTTCCGCAGAAATGTGGCAAGGTCGATTTCATCCAGGCCGACGAAGCGAAGCTGCTAAAATACTGGCTGGTGCTGTTCGATAGCGAGCATGCGCGGGCCGTTCTGCTGTGCAAGCAGGTGAACAAGGCGACCAAGTTTCAGGACAAGAAGTTCATCGGGTTCTACAGCTTTAATCCGTACCTGGTGCAGTCGATCCGCTGGCGTTTTAATTTGATGAGCTGCGGGTTGAGCCGGGTGATTTCGCATTGGGAGAAATCGTTTCCGTTCCCCGACCTGAAAATGCGCGATTTGGATCGGCTGATCCGCCAGCCGGATGCGGTTGAAGTTTAATGCCAGGAGGCAACTTTCTTCTCGTTCCCAAATTTTATTTGGGAACGCCCTTGCTGAGGCAATTTTATTGCCGCCCCCTGCTCGCCTGAGCAACAAAGTTGCGCGGACAATTGCGTTCCCAAATGAAATTTGGGAACGAGAAGGCGGTTAAGGCTTAATCCGCATCAACCTGATAATGAATTGTTTATGAAAATTGCAAAATATTTTTGTTTTTCTTTGAACACGGTGCCCTCGGTTGGGTCTATCCCTTTGTAAGTTTCATTCATTCTCCTCCTTGGTAACAGCCGCTGATCTTGTGATTAGCGGCTGTTTTCCTTAAGACCCAAGGCCCGCGCTGCCAGCCCAGGCTTGAAGGAATTGAGAAAGCCCATTCAGCTTCATTCAGGCTCATTTAGGCTGATTCATGAACATTCAGGGTGTTGGTCGTGACGCTCAACAAGCCGCGATGGGCTGAGCTCTCGAATCACCGCCCGAGGGACGACAGCGTTTACTATAACATTGACCGCAGGCCTCCGTTTTCCTTGGATGGTGGGCTATGCGTCATACCATCACCGTCCTGGTCGAGAACCGTTTCGGAGTTTTGACGCGCATCGCTGGTCTCTTCAGCGGTCGCGGCTTCAACATCGAAACGCTCAACGTCGGCCCCACCCACCGTGCGGATACTTCGCGGATGACCATCGTAGTCGTCGGCGATGACCGGGTGCTGGACCAGGTTACGCGCCAGCTCAACAAGCTGGTCGATGTCATCGAGGTGACCGATTTCCACGAGGGCGAATACGTGGACCGCGAGCTGGTGATGCTCAAGATCAAGGTCGACACGAAGTCGCGCGCCGAGGCGATGCAGATCTGCGATATCTTCCGCGCGAAGATCGTGGACGTGCAGCCGAAGACGCTGACGATCGAGATCACCGGCAACGAATCGAAGGTGACGAAGTTCATCGCGCTGATGGACACGTTCGGCATTGTCGATTTGACCCGCACAGGCAAGGTCGCGATCGCGCGGAAGTGACCTGCGGTCGGCAGGAAAGCTGTCGCCCGATGTGCGACAGCCGCTGATCGGGTGGCCCGGTCAACAAGTAGCCCGGGCCACCCAGCGCGTTTTATTTTGGCAAATGATTGAGCAACTGATAAGGCCCAATCTCAAACCTTCGATAGAGCGCCCGCGTGATAAAAATCTTACCGAGCACCACCGCTTCCTTCACCGTCAAGCCTTTCGCCAGGCCGGCCGTGATCGCCGCGGAATAGGTGCAGCCCGTGCCGTGCGGGTCGATATCGGGGATGCGCTTCGCGCCGAATTCGTGCGTGTGGCCGTCGGGGAAGGCGAGCACATCGACCGCGCGATCCGTTTTGAGATGACCGCCTTTGACGAGGAAATGGGGATGGCCGAACATCTTCACCAATTGGGAGGCGGAGAAATTAAGTTCGTCCACATGGCGGATCGGACGATTCCAAAGCAGCTCGGCCTCGTCTTTGTTCGGCGTGACGAGCGTGGCCTTAGTGATGAACTTTCGCAGCGCGGTGATGGCGTCCTTTTGCATGAGGACTTTGCCGCTGCTCGCCACCATCACTGGATCGACGACAAGCGGCACGCCTTGGGCCAGCACGGGCGCGATCGTTTTCGACACGGCGCTGATGATCTCCGCCGAGTAGAGCATGCCGGTCTTGATCGCGGCGACGGGGAAGGCTTCCAGCACGAGCCGGATTTGGTCCGCCACGCGGGCCGGCGGGATCGGCGTGATGTTCAGGACGCGCCCGGGATGCTCCGCCACGACGCAGGTGACCGCCGTGGTGCCGTAGACGCCGAGCGTGGTGAAGCTCTTCAAATCGGCCTGCAAACCGGCGCCGCCGCTGTTATCCGAGCCCGCGATGGTGAGCACGACCGGCACAGGGCCGTAAGGGCCCGGCGAAGTTTCTCTTTGCCGCGACGAGCGAATCATTTATCTAAGAGGGGTGGCAGGTGAACCTATCCGCGAGTTACCCGGTCTTTGGGTGAGTCTTGATCGTGTGGAATACAATCCGCACGAGGAAGGCACGCCGGACCGGCCCTATGGTTTTGTTTACCACATTACGATCCACAATGACAGCCCGCGCGTGGTCACGATCAAGGGGCGCAAGTGGGTGGTGACCAATATCGACAATAACTCGAAGCTGGTGATCGAGGGCGACGGCGTGGTCGGCGAGAGCCCGCGCCTGACGCCGGGCACGCAATTTCATTACCAGAGTTATCACCTCATCGCCTCGAACAGCGTGGCGGAGGGCGCCTACCTCGGCCAGGTGGAGAATGGCGAGCGGGTGTTCACGCGCATCCCGCAATTCAAGATGGAAGTGCCGCCGGTCTGACCTGCGGTCGGCAGTAGCTGCGACGGCCGGCGCCCGTCGTCGTCTCCGTCTCCATATCTTTGTGTTCTTTGCGCGCTTTTGTGGTTAATAATTTCTGTATCGCATGACGCCCTTCGCTTTGTTTCCCGTTTTCTTTGAAAGCGCGCGGGGTTTTGAGTTGCTGGGTCTGCTCTTTACCCTCTGGATGATTTACGAATGCTGCGCCCGAGAGCGGAATTCCACCGAGAAAATCTTGTGGCTGCTCCTCATCCTTTTCGGATTCGGGCTCGGGCCGCTGATTTATTTCCTGGTGCGCGTCGTGAAAGTTCGCGGATGATTGCTATGCGATTGCCCTTCCTCGCTGCGCTGGTGATGCTGGCTCCGCTCGCGTACGCGCAGACCAATGCGCCGGAGGTCATGCCCCCCGCGCCCAAGTCAAAGGCCGCGGTCGAACCGAAGCTGAACAAAGCGCAGTTGACCGCGGCCGAGTTGCAGAAGACGGTGGATACCTTGACGCAATCGAACCACGACCTGCTCGATCTCCTGCAAAAACAGCAGGCCGTGTTGGAGGACATCCAATACGATCGCCGCCTGCAAAGCCGGCAGATCCAGGCCCTGGAAGAGCGGTTGGAAACGACGCTCTACCAGAACAACCAATTGCAGAACAAGGTCAACAAGCTCGAGACGCAGGGCACCGCGCCCGTCGTGAGCGGCACACTCGCGCCGTCCACCGCGCCGGCGACGCCAGCCACTCCGGGCGAGGCTGTAACGATTGCTACCGAGCCCAAAATCGCCCCCGCACCGCCGAGCGATCCCAACGTCGCGCCGGCGCGACCCGCGAGTTTTTTGCCCGCGCCGCCGCCCGGCGATGGTCCGCCCGATGTCGCCTCGTGGCACCGACTCTTCACGCTGAAAGGCGATGACCTGAAGCAGACCGATCTTTTTCAAATCCGCGGCAAAGTCTGGCGCGTGCAGTGGTACAATGCCGACAAGCCGGGCGCTGCCTATAAGAACACGAGCGCGCTCTTCATCAATGCCTACCCGAAGGACGATACGATTCCGCAGAAAGTTTGCTCCAAGCTTGGCACGGGCGGGGACGAGACGGATTTGCAGGGGCCGGGTAATTATTACCTGAAGGTGGAGGCGTCCGGCGGCTCGTGGGAACTGGCGGTGGAAGACTTTCGATAAATCAGGCTGACGGTCGGTCGAGGCTAGTGATTTAGGCCTTGCTTCATTTTTTGATTGCGCGCTTATTAGCGGCGATCATAATCAATGAAGTCTAAGGAACAAGTCTATGGCTCAAGGCATTATCAAATGGTTCGATTACAAAAAGGGCTTTGGTTTCATTGCACAAGACGAGGGTGGCCAGGATGTATTTGTGCACTTCTCGGTCATTGGCGGCGAAGGCTTCAAAACGCTCGAGGAAGGCGACCGGGTCGAGTTCGAGGTGACCCAGTCGGATAAAGGACTGAAGGCGCTCAACGTCATCAAACTGTAACCGTTTTCCGGAGGGTTGGCCTCCAGCCCGACCTCGCCAAATTGATCAAGGTCAGGCCTGAGGCCGACCCTTCAAAAATTCCACCGTCCGGGAAATCGCCTCCGCCAACGCAATCGTAACTTGAATATTTAGCTCCGTGCGGGCGCGTGTTACGTCCGGAAGATAGATATTCTGCGCAGTGCTTGCCTGCACGGATTGGATGACGACTTCAGGCGTGGGCCGCACGGCGTCTGCAATTTTTTGAGCGAGTTGAGCGGTGGTGACCGCTTCATCCGAGCCCACGTTGTAAGCGCGCCCACGCTGGCCGCGCATGAGGATGCGCAGGAGCCACACAACGAGATCAGCCGGGTGCAGGTAGGATCGAAGCGCCGTGCCGTCGCCGTGCACGAGGATGGGACCGCCCTTCAGCGCATCGCGCAGAAAATTCCCTGCGGCGAAATGGGCATCGAGGGCCAGGTGCGGCCCAAGAAATGCGAAGCCGCGCGCCGTCACGAAATCGACCGGTGAATCGGCGCAGAGCTGCTCGGCCTCGCGCTTGGCTTTGCCATACGCGGTGACCGGTTGGGCGGCGGCATCGTCGTCTTCCTTTGCGCCGGTGGGTCGACTTGCGAAGGCGCCGTAAACTCCGCCGGAACTCAAATTGAGCAGGCGCCGCGCCTCACTTTTCCGCGCGAGTTCCAGCACGCGGCGCGTTCCGCCCACGATGGCGCGCGAGCGTTCCCGCTCCTCGACCTCGCTGGTAAAAACGGTGGTGTCGGCCGCCGCATGGAGCACAAAATCGAAGCAACGATGGTCGGGCGACCAGTAGGCGATATCGCCACGGACAAAAGTTAGCGCAGCGATTTGCCCGACCAACGGGTAGCGGCGCGCAAATGCCGCCGGATCGCGCGACAGGATGGTGATTTTCAGGTTCAAGCCCAACTCATCATTCGCGCCGAGCAACGCGCCAAGCAGCCACTTCCCGAAAAATCCGGTACCGCCGGTCAGGAAGATTTGCTTCCCCCGCAGATGCTCCAGGTCCGCCGTCGCATGGTGCAGGATGTGCGCAAGGTCCGCCGTGGGCAGATCGAAGAGTTGATTTTGAGATTGGCGCACGGCTGAAGCGTGAGTTAATACCGCCACGTGATTGCGCCAGAACCGGGTGAGGGAATCAATACGCAAACCAGTTATCTGGTTCTCCTGCGCAACAACCTGCTCCTCTCCGCGCTGATTTTTGCGCTGCTGGAATGCTGGCGGCCCTACTTCTTCCTCACTGACGACAACCTCGACGGCGTCTTTCCCTTCTTCACCGAGATTGGCCAGAACCTGCTCGCGGGCCGCTCGCCCTTCGTCTCGCATCACCTCTTCGGCGGGGATTACAACTGGCTGCGCGATCCCGCCGGTTTCGTCTGGCATCCGCTTTACCTGCTCGTTTCGCTGCTCACCGGCACGCCGCTCCACAACGCGCTGGTCGACATCGACGCCTTCTTTCTGTTTATGCTCAGCACAGCCGGCTTCGTCACGCTGGCGCATCACCTGCGGAATGAAATGAAGCTGGCGATCAGCGAAGGCTGGATCACGTTCTACGCACTCAGTTACACCTACACCGTCATCGCGCTCACCACCGGGTCGAGCTGGTTCCTCTTTCTCGGCAACATCAGCGCGCTGCCGTGGCTCGCGCTTGGCATCCTGCAAAAATCGTGGCGGCGCGGCGCGGGCCTCGTGCTCCTGTTTTGCCTGCACCAATTTCTGGGCGGCCACCTCGCGCCCACGGCCAGCAACACGATCTTCCTGTCGCTCTTCGCGCTCGGGGTTAGCCTCTCGCGCCACTCGTGGGTGCCGCTCGGTAATTGGGTCGTGGGCTTCGCCGCCGCGGCGGTGATCCTGCTGCCGCTGCTCGTGCCGATGCTGGAAGGCTTCTCCAACAGCTACCGCGCGCAGGGCGTACCGCTGAGCGACATGCAGGCCAATAACATCCCCGCGGAGGATTTCCTGACGTCGCTCCTGCTCGGCACCGCGGTGTGGATTCTGCATCCGCACCAGCATCTTTACACTACCTACACGCTCGCCTTTGGCGCCAGCGCGGCAGCGTGGTGCATCCTGCCCGCGCTGATGAGCCGCGCGAAATGGCGCGGGCTCGAAATCACCACGCTGGCCATGCTGCTCATCGGCGCGCTCCTGGTCATCCGGCCCGTCATCATCTCCGAGATCATGCTGCACCTGCCGATCGTCCGCTCGATGCGCTGGCCCTTTCGGGAGTTCGTGCAGTTCCAGTTCTTCCTGCATCTTTTCCTGCTCCTCCGGCCACCGGGATTGAACGTCGCAGCGCAACGTCTCTCCGCTGCTTTCGGAAGCGGCGTGCTCGTCATCCCGATGCTGCTCTATCCCCTGCCGCCCACGCTGAACGCGATGTCGTGGGACCGCGAGTTGATCCTGACCGGCGGCACGGCGCGCTATTGGGAGCACGTGCGCCCGCTGCTGAAGCCGGGCGATCGCATCGCCGTGATCATCCCGATGCAGCTCTACACCGACGATCGCTTCGAGGAGCCCTACTCGCTTCTCGGCACCTACAACTACGCGGTGCTGGCCGGTGTGATCAACACCTGGGGCTACTCGCCCACGGCCACGCGCGACCAGCTCTACACCAAGACCTACGCGCTCTACCCGTTCGGCGCCTACGTGCCGGAGCAAAAGGAGGCGCTGATGGCCGAGCGGCCCGAGCTCAAGTTCATCACGCTCGAGTCGCTGCACCCGGCGCGGATCACGCTCAGCTCCCGCGATGGCCCGACGGTGGACCTGACACCTTATATCCCGGTACGAAAATCGAAGGACTTAGGGCAGCCCTCGGACCGGTGATTTTCTATATTTGCTAAATTTCCAATCTTTTTAGCAAATTTAGCAAACGCAGCAAACGGTGGTATACCGCCCCTTTCCGGTTTCATGAGAAAGTCGGGGCATGACATCACATCTTGTTTTGATTCCCGACCGCAGCCGCGAGCCAGCCATGCACCACCGTTGCGGTTTGCAGATCGATTTGGTAGGACTGAAGCGGTCACCGCCCTCGGGTCACATCAAGGATCATACTTTGGAACGCCGCTCCGCCTGCATCGCCCCTGCCCTTGCGCCCTCGCGTCCGGCGGGGAACAAGCTGATCACCGTGGTCAGCGCCTGCTACAACGAGGAGGGCAACGTCCGCGAATGCTACGAGCAGGTGAAGAAGGTCTTCGCCGAAATCGGCCGCTACCGCTACGAGCACCTCTTCATCGACAACGCCTCGAAGGACGGCACGGTGGCCATCCTGCGCGAGATCGCGGCGCAGGACAAAAACGTGAAGGTCATCCTCAACGCGCGGAACTTTGGCCACATCCGCTCGCCCTCCCACGGCATGTTGAGCGCGCACGGCGATGCGGTGATCAGCGTCGTCAGCGACCTGCAGGACCCGCCGGAGCTGATCAAGGAGTTCATCAAAAAATGGGAGGAAGGTTTCATGGTGGTGCTGGCGGTGAAGCAGAACAGCGACGAGTCGCCGCTTTTCTTCGCCATCCGCAAGGGCTACTACGAATTGATCGCGAGGCTGGCCGAGATCGAACTGGTGAAAAACGCGACCGGTTTCGGGCTCTACGACCGGCGCGTGATGGACGTGCTGATCGAGATCGACGATCCTTACCCTTATTTTCGTGGGCTGATTTCCGAGGTCGGCTTTCCCGTTGCGACGATTCCGTATCACCAGCCGGTGCGGCTGCGCGGCATCACGAGCAACAATTTCTATCGTCTCTATGACATGGCGATGCTCGGCATCACCAACCACTCCAAGGTGCCGCTGCGGCTGGCGACGATGCTCGGGTTCGCCGTGTCGCTGCTAAGCCTATGCGTCGCGATCGGTTACTTCATCATGAAGTTGCTCTATTGGGACAGCTTCGTGCTCGGCCTTGCGCCGCTGGAAATCGGGCTTTTCTTTTTCGGCTCGGTTCAGCTCTTTTTCATCGGCATTTTGGGCGAGTATATCGGCGCCATTTATACGCAGGTGCAGAAACGCCCGCTGGTGGTGGAGCGCGAGCGGATCAATTTTGAAACGAACTAATCTATGAAAGTTGTCATTCTTTGCGGTGGTCTCGGCACGCGGTTGCGCGAGGAGACGGAGTTCCGGCCCAAGCCGATGGTGCCCGTGGGCAACCGGCCCATCCTGTGGCACATCATGAAATTCTACGCGAGCTTCGGCTTCAAGGAATTCGTGCTTTGCCTCGGCTACAAGTCGGATGTGATCAAAGAATATTTCTACCATTATCAATGGCACTGCAGCGATGTGACGTTGAAGCTGGGCCCGACGCCGCAGATCACGTTTCACAACCAGCACGACGAGGAGGATTGGCAGGTGACGCTGCTCGATACCGGCCTCTCCACCATGACGGGCGGTCGCGTGAAACGCGCGTTGAAGCATATCGAGGGCGACGAATTTCTCCTCACTTATGGCGATGGCCTCTGCAACGTGCCGGTGCCCGAGCTGATTAACTTCCATCGCGCGCATCCGGGCAGCTTGGCGACGCTGACCGCCGTACGCCCCAGCGGTCGCTTCGGCGAGTTGACGCTGGAGGACGACGCGATCACCAGCTTCCGCGAGAAATCGGACAGCGATGTGGGCTACATCAACGGCGGCTTTTTCGTGGTGAACAAAAAGATCGGCGAGTACCTGAAGGATGACAGCACGATCTTTGAATTCGACGCGCTGCCGAAAGTCGCCGAGGCCGGCAAGCTGCACGCCTTCCGCCACGACGGCTTCTGGCAATGCATGGACAACCAGCGCGAGATGGAATTGCTGAACAAGATGTGGGCCGACGGCAAAGCGCCGTGGAAGGTGTGGTGAGACGGAGGTCGGCTCGAATTCAAAAGGTAGCCGGCGCAGGCCGTTGCGCCGGAGCCGTTGCGCGAGCACGCGCGACGGCCTGCGCTCCACCGGCTAAGTGAAAGCGTTCTTTTTGCGATTGAAGCCACGGCGTCCTGCAAAAAGAGACCGCCGGTAAGGCATCATGTGACCGACTGCTCTTCTGCTCGTCATCCACGATAAATCGCATGCGTCCCGATGGCTACACTCCAAACAATGTCCTTCTCAATATAGAAGACAGCTCGCAAGTCAGCCTCAATGTAGACAGAATAGATGGTCTTACCACTTTGAGCCGACAGCCGATGGATTTTGTGCGTCCGTAAGCGTGGATCGAAAGGATTCTGCTTAAATATCCGGTAAGTCTTCACTGCCGAGCGATATTGTTCAGGCTGCAGCTTTGCAAGGTCGCGGTGAAAGGGTTTGGCGACCCGGAAACGATATTTCATTCCGACCGAAGATCTGGCATGGCCTCGTCAACGTCGAGGGTATTTCCGTTGGCGATGGCTTCCATACCCTCAATAAACTCAGCAGGAATCTCCGGCTCGATTAAATGGCGTGTATGTTCAAGAACTTTCCAACGTTCTTCCGGCGCCAAGGCTTCGATTTCGTGCAGAATTTCGCTGAGGCTCATGCGAATCAAGCTATCAGTTTGCAAGTCCAAAGACAAGGTGAGCGCCCTGCCCTGACAAAACCAGACTTGTGTGACCCGCCCCAAAGTGGTACACAC
>CAZZWT010000019.1:0-18744 GCA_964657775.1 uncultured Candidatus Methylacidiphilales bacterium
TTCAGGTGCGTTACTTTCTCATCCAACGCTGGACGGAAGCCGACCCGCAGGGCGCGCTGGCGTGGTCCCAGGCCAAAGGCGGCGGACAGTTCGAGCATTACATGAAGCAGCAGACCGCCGAGCTCTCTTTCCAAAAGCTGGCCGGGCAGGACGTCGCCGGCGCGCTGGCGCAAGCGCAGGCTTTGCCCACCGGCCCGAAGCGGGACCAAGCTCTGACCGCCATCGCCAATAAGGTGGCCGAGACGGACCCGACCAAGGCCTTGCAAATGGTGCAGGGCATCAAGAATCAGAACGCGGTCCAGGAAATTTTCGCCAAGTGGGCGGAGAAAGATCCCGCTGCCGCCACGCAGGCCGCGCTGTCCCAAATATCGAATCCGAACGATCGCGCCGAAGCGGTGGACGGCATCGCCCGCAACCTGGTCGGCAAGGATCCGCAGGCGGCCATTGCGTGGCTGGCCCAAGTCCCACCGGGAAAGGCGCGTGACGCGGCGCAAGGCGCCATCGCGGAAGGCTGGTCGCAAACCGATCCGCAGGCGGCTCTCGCGTGGACGCAGGGGCTTCCACCTTCTTCAAGCAAGACCCGGGCGTTGCAGACTATCGCGCAGCAGATGGCTTATTCCGATGACCCGGCGTCGGGCATGAAACTGGCGCAAACCCTGACCAATGCCGGCACGCGCAATATGGCGGAACAGCAAATCATCCGCAACTGGGAGCAGGACGATCCCAAGGCCGCCAGTGCGTATGTGATGACCATGCCCGATTCGCGGCAGAAGATAGACCTGTTGCGCAATGTCATCAGCAGCTTCGGCAGCAGCGATCCGCAAGCGGCCATTGCCCTGGCCCAATCGGTCAACTCGCCGCAGCAGAGGGCCGACCTGCTCGAGCAGGCGGTGAATGGTTTGACGCGCAACGACCCCGCCGCTGGTGAAGCCTATGCCGAATCGGTAACCGACCCGAAGCTCAAACAGCGGTTGATGAGCGGTGTCATTCAGCAGGTGGCGCAGAACGATATCGCCTCGGCCCTGAGCATGATCAACAAAGTCCCGCCGGGCGATGCGCAGGACCAAGTGCGGCAGAGCGTCGCCGCCGCGTGGGCGCAAAACGACCCGAATGCGGCGATGGCGTATGGAGAGGGATTACCGGCGGGAAAATCGCGCACCAGCTTCATGCAAATGGTGGCCAACCAGGTCTTCAACCAGGACCCCGCGGCGGGCATCGGGCTGCTGAATAAGATTTCCGATCCGGACGAGAAGAACCAGGTGATTGCGAATATCTCCAACACGTGGGTGCGGAATGATATCGCCTCCGCGCAGGCCTACGCCACCTCGATGCCCGCCGGGGCGGGGCAGGACAATCTGGTCAACACCGTGGCGAATGAAATGGCCAATGACGATCCCAAGAAAGCGCTGGATTGGACGAACGAGATCAGCGAAAGCAAAGGGAAAGATCAAGCGGTGCAAAGCACATCCTCGAAATGGGCCGATAGCGATCCGGCCGCGGCGGCGAACTACCTCGCTTCGATGGCGGACGGCCCGGCGCGCAATGGCGCGCTGCCTACCGTGGCCGACAAGTGGGCCAACAGCGATCCATCGTCGGCGGCGCAATGGGCGGCCGGGTTTTCCAACAGTCCACAGAAGGACCAGGCCTACCAGACGATCGCGAACAAATGGGCGGCGGCGGACCCGGTGGCAGCCTCAGGCTGGCTGACGCAATTGCCGAATGGGAGTTCGCGCGACACGGCCATCACAGCGTTCGTCGGCAAGGTGGGCACGACCGATCCTGAAGGCGCCGACCAGTGGGCGGAGTCGATCACCGACCCCGGCCGGCGCAACGATGCCGTCACGGCGGTGTTAAGCAAGTGGATGCAGTCGGATCCCGCGGACGCGGCGGTTGCGGTGCAGAAATCGTCGCTGAGCCCCGAGGCCAAGGCGGCGCTTCTGCCAAAACAGCAGTAGGGCCTACCGGTCATATAAGTCCTATAAAGTTCTATGTTTCGCGCGGCTACGACTTCCCGGCGACGAAGATCAAGACCGTAAACGCGAGGACCAAGAACGGCCTCGGGTCGCGTCGGTAGGTGCTGGAAAGCGTCGGCGCAAAGAGGTAGACGAGCGCCGTGCTGAGAACAAACCAGGCAACGTAGTTGAGGTGTGGGATGGTTCCCCCCGCCCAGTTCCAGTAGTGCTTCACCACGGTAGCGAACGGTTCGAGGATGACGTCGTAGATGGTGCAGATCCCACCGACCAGCAGGGCCTCAACTAGCTTCGAGAGGTATGGAGCAATCGCGCGCACGACGAAGAGCGCATTGGTCACCACGATGTGCCAGGCGAAGGGGATGGTGAGCGGGACAAGCCAGAGCCTGGGGCCGAAATTATCGGTGTAGGTGTAGTCGCCGAAGGGCAGGCTGGTCTTGGTCCCGACCGTCTCGATGATGAAGGAGCAGAGGAGGATGAGGACGGCCCACTGGCGCGCGACGCCAGCCGTCCACTGGCGCGCGGCGTGCAGGTGGGTGTTGATGAAGGCAAGCAGGATGAGGATTTCATCGCCATGGTCCAGGCAGCCGGAGACGAATTGCTTGAGCACATCGGCTATTGGCCAATGGTCGATGGTGCCAGGCGTGATGTGCTGGACCTCAAATGTGAGGCCGGCAGCGCACCAGATGAGGAAGGCGAGGAGTGCGAGGTAGTCAACCAGGTTCCAGGAAATGTGCTTGGGCTTCCACGTGAGGTCCGTATGCGATTTCATGCAGCTTTTCGGATTATTGGCGTTGAATCATTTCGGCGACCATTTTGCCGCTAAGCAGGACGAGCGGAATGCCGCCTCCGGGATGCGTCGTGCCGCCGGTGAAGTAGACGTTACCAATGCCGGGCATGCGTAGCGGCGGACGGAAGAGCGAGGTGCGGATGGAACGCGAGGCCCAGCCGTAAAGCGAGCCGCGGTAGGCGAGATCGCGCGCGGCAAAATCGCTCGGCGTGAAGATGCGCTCGGCCACGATGCGCTGCGGCAGGTCGGAGAAGCCAAAGCGTTCGAGGCGGGCGAGCACGAGGTCACGATAACCACGCGCCTCGGTTTCTGTCCACGGTTGAGCGGCGTCGCGCGCGGGCGCGTTGACGAGGATGAAGTAGTTGTCGTGACCGGGCGGCGCATGCCGCGGATCGGTGCGCGAACTGGCGGAAATGTAGATCGTCGGCTCAGTGGGGCTGATGACGCGCTCGTGGATTTCGCGGAACTCGTGGGGATAGTGATCCGAGAAAAAAATGTTGTGATGGCCGAGGCGCGGATCGCAGCCTTTAACGCCGAGGAAGAGGATGAAGCCGGAGTTGGAGAGCGCCGGCTTGAGCAGCGCCTTCTGTCGCGATGTCGGCGTAAGCCGCGCCAGAAACGTGGTCTGCGCGGTGATGACGTCGGCGTTGCAGATGAGAAAATCGCCGGTGGCGCGCGTACCGTCCTGCGCTATCGCCTGCTGGCCGTTCCAATCCGCGCAGGTGGTGTTGAAGCGGAAGGTGACGCCGTTGCGCTGCGCGAGCGCGGTGAGCGCCTTGCCGATTTTCGCCATACCGCCGCGTACATACCAAGCGCCGAACTCGGCTTCGACGTAAGGAATGATGTTGAACGTCGCGGGTGTGGCGTAGGGCGACGAGCCGTTGTAGGTGGCGAAGCGGAGAAAGATTTGGCGGAGGTAAGGATCAGGGATGCGCCGCTCGACCTCCGCCGCAAGGGTACGCGTGGTCGCGACCTTGCCAAGATGGCGCAGTTTCCCGAGATTGCGGGGCGTGAACGCGCGCCAGAATTCCGAGGGCGGGCGGTTGAGGTAGGCCTCGCCGGAGAGTTCGTAGATGCCGCGCGCGTACTGCAGAAATTTCGCGATCTCGGGCTGTTGCCAGAACGCGTCGTCCTCGTCGATGACGGTGCCGTCAGTCCAGAAATAGCGGCAGGCCGATTCGAGGCGGATGAGGTCGAGGTGATCCTCCATGCGCTCAGCCGCGGCGGCGAACAGATCGCGCAGGACGTGAGGCATGGTCAGCAATGAAGGGCCCGTGCCCCAGCTAAAACCGTCGATGCGCAATTCCTTCAGCTTGCCGCCGGGTTCGGCGTTGCGCTCCCACACTTCCACCACGTGGCCCGCGCGCGCGAGGCGAATGGCGGCGGCAAGTCCGCCGAGGCCGGCGCCAATAACGAGGATTCTTTTCACTCTCTTCCTTATTAGCCGCAAAAAAGCGCAAAGAACACAATGAGGTTGAGGAAAAGTTCGTGGTCAGGGCTACTTGTTGGCCGGACCACGAACCCATCGTCTCTTTGATCGGCAGCTCCGGCTTGCGCTGGCTCCGCGATGCGGCCTAGATTTGCCGCGTGGCAGCGCGAACAATTCTTTCCCGGCTCGACGAAGCGCGGGCGATGATGGTGGACCTGGTCAGCTTCGGTTTCGTCAATGTGATGCAGGCGCGGCACGCGCTGCCACCCGATTTTCGGACGCGCTGGGATGCCTTCGCAGCCGAGTGGGCCGGGCGTTCGGTCGACGAATTCTACCGCATCCCGGATGGCTACGTGCCGCCCGAATTGCCGGACCGCGGCCGCCTGATTTTTCCGAGTCCCTATCCCGGCGAGCACGATCTCAACAACCAGGCGGCTTTTGATTTTTTTCCCTGCCAGCAGGGCTGGAACGCGCCCACGATGTTGCTGGCGCACGGACTGATGTCGGTCAGCGACTTCGGTTATCGCCTGTGGGCGAAGCGGCTGAACGCGCGCGGCTGGAACGCAGTCTTCATCCATTTGCCCTACCATTATTCGCGGCGCTTGCCATGGCATTTTCACGGCGAGCTCTGCGTGGGCGGCGAGCTGCTGCGCACGGCCGCGGGCATTCGGCAATCGGTGGTGGAGTGCCGCATCGTGCTGCAGCAATTGCGACGCAAGGGCGGACAACTTTTCGGCGGCTGGGGGACGAGTTACGGCGGATGGATCATGGCACTCATCGCCTGCTTCGAGCCGTTGCTCCAGCGCTTGATTTTGGTCGAGCCGATTCTCAACGTCGATAACGCGATCTGGAAAGCGCCGAGCTCCGTGACGGTGCGGGCGGCACTGCGCAAGATCGGCATCACGCCGGAAGACACGGCCGGCAGCATGCGCCTCGTCTGCCCCGGCAAGCTGAAGCCGCTGATGCCCGGCAAGCACATCCTGACGCTGGCGGGCCAGTACGACAAGATCGCGCCACCGCAGGAAATCGAGGCCCTCGCGAAGTATTGGGACAACGCCCACTTCGCCTGCTTCCCCCAAGGCCACGTGGGCTACACGCTGATGCCGGAAAGTTTCCGTATGGCCCAGGAAATCTGGGCGAATGATTTCGCGCACGGGCCGTCGTTCACCGCGCCGGTGTCGGAGTTGAAGAGCGGGGCGATGGAGGGGGTTTGAGACTTCTTTCAGGGAGCCTGACGAGGCAGGACGGCCATTCCGACTTTTTGCGCCAGGGACCGTTGTCTTTCATCGAATGTTATAAAGTGAGATGGGCGCAAGATTTGTGCGGCAGCAACATGCAAAATATCAGCGCTGCGCAGCGAGACTTCAGGAATGTATCTCTTAGCAAGTTCTCGCGCGCGTCGGTAGAGGTCAATTTCGTTGACGGACTGTCGCACGAGGATCCCGTCGGCGTCATCCTCCGCGATTTGCCGTAGCATCCCATCGTGTTCCTGGCGAGTGATTGTCGTCGAAGCCAACCCGCGGTGAATATTGGTGAGTAATTCCAGCTCTCCAAGTAGCGTCAATGCCATCGGTTCCCGTAAGCGAAAGTTCAAGCTGCGAGCTTTCGCATGGAAAGCGTCTCCCGAATAATAAACAGCGAAAAGGAAGCTGGTATCTCCGTAAATCATGGCCCGCGATCTTCGTCCAGAACGTCTCGAAGATTTCTGCCAGCAGATGGTTTCCAGTTTTTTAGTGGCGCAAACCGCTTCTTGAAATCAGGTTTCTTCGTCGGGCGCGGCAGGCTGAGTTCCGCCACAATTTTGCGACGTTTGGTAATGGAGACCGTCTCACCCGCAGCCAACCAACTTTCGATTTTTGGAAAGGAAGTGCGAAGCTGCCGTACCGTTGCGGTCTTCATTCGTGAATCATAATTGAGTCACAGAAAAATGTCAACTTGGGCGCTTCTACATCACCCGATCCCTCAACGGCTCATTCGCGATGAAACGTTTGAAATTATCCAGAAAATGCCGCGCCAAAGTTTCGCTTTCGTTCGGATGTCCGCCGGCGGTGTGCGGTGTGATGTGGCAGTTCGGCGCGGTGAGGAGCGGGTGGTTGTCGGGCAGGGGCTCGGGGTCGGTGACGTCGAGCCAGGCGGCGGCGAGGCGGTCGGAGCGGAGGGCTTCGTCCAGCGCGGTTTGGTCCACCGTGGTCCCGCGGCCGATGTTGTAGAAAACGGCGCCCGGTTTCATTTGCGCCAGGCGCGCGAGCGAGATGAAACCGACCGACTCCGCATTGTCGGGCAGGATGCTGATGACGTGATCAGCGGTGGCGAGCGCGCCGGCCAGCGTTTTCTCCGTGACGACCGGGATGCCTTCGTCCCCGCGCGGCTGGCGGCGCAGGGCGGTGATCTTCATGCGAAACGGCTCGAGCATCTCCACCAGCCGCGCGGCGATGGAGCCGTAGCCGAGGATCACGGCGCTCTGGCCGAGCAGGCAAGTTGATGCATAACGGATTTGGTTCCACTCCGGCGTACCGCTGGCGCAGCGAGCGGCGAGCGCGCTTGGCAATTGCCGCGCGTTGGCCATCATAAAGGCGAACACATGCTCCGCGCAGGCCTCGGCGTAGACCGATGAACTGTTCGTAAACGCAAGCCCGCGCGCCTTCGCCGCCGAGCGAAACTCTGCTGTGTCATAGCGCGTGAACCCGGCCGAGGTCACCTGCAGCCAGCGCAATTTCTCCGCCTTTAACACACCCGCGACATCCGGCTGGCCGAGCGCAATGTCAGCCTCGAAGAGCGCGGGATCGGTCGGCGCGACAGCGAGGACGGACGCGCCCTTGCTTTGCGGCAGCACCAGTTGGTGCGGCGCGATGCCGTCGCGCAAGAGTTTGATCACGGGTTCGCCGAGGTGGGCGTCGCAGAAGACTTTCAGCTTGGGCATAAAGACAAGAAAGACGCTGCGGCGATTTGCTCAAGTTTTTTTGTTCCCCCCATCCGAAGGGATGAGCCTCCCCCTTCCGGACCGCCGCAAGGGCAAAAAGAATAAATCGTCGTCGCGGTTGCATTGACTTTTGGTTAAGGGGCCGGATGATTAAGACATGCCTAACTTCGCAGCTTCGCGGCTGGTGACCGGCCCGTTTGACGAGGCTGTGATACGCGAGACCGCCGTGAGCCTGCGCGAGCAGCTCAGCGGCAAGCCGACCTTTGGCCTTGTCTTTGTCACGCCTGATTACGCCGATAAGGCGGCCGACCTGCTCGAAATCGTCCGCGTCTACGGGCATGTGCCGACGCTCATCGGCTGCAGCGGCACGGGCCTCGTCGGTCGGTCGCAGGAGCAGGAAGAAGGGCCTGGCTTCTCGCTCATGTTCATCCACGTGCCCGGCGGCAAGGCGACGTCCATGTCGTTCACGCAGGACATGGTCGAGGCCTCCAGCAGTCCAGCCGATTGGCATGCCCGCACCAAGATGAAACCGGCTGACGTGAAGGCGTGGCTCGTTTTCCTGAATCCCTTTTCGCTCAACGTCGAAATTTGGCTCAAGCAGTGGAACGCGGCCTACCCGCACATCCCCGTTTTCGGCGGCATGGCCGGCGGCATCCCGGGCGATCCCGAAGCGTGGATTTTTTGCGATGACCGCGTGACGCCTGGCGGCGTGGCGATCGCGCTGACGGGCGATATCGCGGTGCACTCGGTCGTCTCGCAGGGCTGCAAGCCGATCGGCGAGCCGCTGACCGTGACGCAGGCGGAGAAGAATGTGTTGCTGACGCTCGGCTCACGGCCCGCGTATGAAGTGCTGAGCGATGTCTACAAGGAGCTGACCGATACGGAGCGCGAGCAGGCGAAAGGGCATCTCTTTGCCGGCATCGCGGTGAGCGAGTACCTCGAGGAATACAAACGTGGCGATTTCCTCGTGCGCAATATTATTGGCGCGGACCCCAAGAGCGGTGCCGTGGCAATCAACGCTGTGCCGCGTGTGGGGCAGACGCTGCAATATCAATTGCGCGATTCCCGCGTGGCGACGGATGAGTTGAAGCGACTGTTGCGCGAGGAGATTGTGAAGATGGATCCGCCGCCGTATGCAGGGCTCCTCTGCACTTGCCATGGCCGCGGGCGTGGACTTTTCGGCGGACCGAATCACGATGCGGGCCTCATTAACGAGTTTTTCCCTGGGCTACCGTTGGCGGGTTTGTTTGCCAATGTGCAACTGGGCCCGGTGGGCGATCGCAGTTTCGCGCACGGGTACACAGCGTCGCTGGCGCTGATCGGGCCGGCGAAGAAGACCTAGTCGTAGGCACCGATGGCCGCATTGGCGGGTTGTCGCGGCAACCATTCGGCTTTGCGCGCAGGTCACCGCCCCCGCCGATGCGGACATCGGCGGCTATCAACTGCACCTGAGCCGCTTACAACGCCCGACTTGAAATCGTGACCATTCGCACTACCATTCCCTACTCACCCTATCAACGATGGGGTTAGTCGAAAGAATCCCATGAATGATTTACTTGATCCCACCACGCTCGAGCCCAAGGCGCAGGAAGAATCGCTGAGCGAAATCAGCGCGAACCTCGAGAAGGTCTCCGCCGAAAAGCGGGTCGCCTGGGCACTCGAACGATTCCGCCCGGACATCATGCTTTCGACCAGCTTCGGCGTCCAATCGGCCGTGCTGCTCCACATGGTCACGCAGCAATGGCCGGAGATCCCTGTCGTCATGATCGACACGCGTTACCTTTTTCCCGAGACCTACCGCTTTGCCGATCAACTGACCGAGCGGCTCAAGCTCAACCTCAAGGTCTATCGTGCGGAAGTCAGCGTAGCTTGGCTCGAGGCGCGTCACGGCAAGATGTGGGAACACGGCGTCGAGGGCATCGAGCGCTACAACCAGATCAACAAAGTCGAACCGATGCAACGCGCCATCCGCGAGCTGCACGCACGCGGCTGGATCACCGGTCTGCGCCGCCAACAGGCGCGGTCCCGCAAGGAAGTCGGCATCCTGCAGAAACAGGGCGAGTTGGTTAAAATTCAGCCGATCATCGATTGGACTGACCGCATGGTTTACGAGTACCTGAAAAAGTACGACCTGCCCTACCACCCGCTCTGGGAACAGGGTTACGTCTCCATCGGCGACGTCCACACCACGCGCCCGCTCTCGGCCAACATGACCGAGGAGGAGACGCGCTTCTTCGGCCTGAAACGCGAGTGTGGCCTCCACAACGGCGAGAACATCTAGCCTGTAGCGGCGGTCTATGACCGTCGCTGATTGATCCGAATCCCGGAGGGTCGGCCTCCGGCCCCGACCCTGATTTTAATTCTCAAAAAACCACGAAAGGACTCCATATGGTCACCCCCGTAACCGAAGACAATTTCCAACAAGAAGTCGAAACGTTCCCCGGCCGCGTCCTCATCGATTTCTACACGCCGACCTGCCCACCCTGCCGCGCCTTCGCGCCCACACTGGAGCAGATCGCCACCGAACAAGCCGGCAAACTCAAGGTCGTCAAAATCGACGCCAGCATCGAAGGCCAACTCGCCGCCGAATTCGAAATCCGCGCCGTGCCGACCCTCGTCCTCATTGACAAAGGCGCCAAGAAAGCCCAAATCACCGGCGCCCGCTCGAAGAAGGATTTCGAGAAGTGGCTGAGCGATAACTGATCGGACAGTTCCTTAAGCCAAATCGGACATACCTTGTCGGCAGGCTGACAACGCGTGGCGTCCCCTGCCCGAGCGGGCTGCGGTATCAGAGGGTTACGCCGGATTTCCTCGGCTGGCATCAAAGATGCAAAGAGTTGTTCATGATGCATTGGACAACCGTAGACAGGAGGAACCCATGAGCGGATTCGTTAATTTGATCGAGGAGCTGCGAACCCGCACGAAGACGCGCAAGCTGAACGCCGATTTCCTGCGCGCCCATTTCCACAAAAAATGCGCGGACCACTTTGCCGTGCATGTGCTGCCGCAACTGGCGCTCTTCGAGAATTCGCTGGCCTCGCAACGGCTCTCCAGCATGGTGGAGCGGCTCTACCCGATCGACGAGAACGTGCTGCAGGCGAGCATGGCGGTGCAATTCGGCATCACGGTGCGGGTGCTGCAGTTCCGCTATGATTACCGGACGAAGGACCTGTCGTTCGTGCAGACCGCCGGGCTCGACCGCAGTGACCGCATTTGCTGCCAATCGTACGTGAACTTCGAGAAGCTGACCGACGACCAGATCTACGACATCATTGCCGATTTCGTGAAGACCGTTTTTTCGGTGGACTAATCGCCACGCCGATCTACTGAATCACCAAATCCACCGTGCGAAGCTTGGTGCGGTAGATGTAGGAGCGGCAGAAGAAGATGATGTCGTCGCTGATGCGCGTGCAGTTCGGGCGCCAGCGGCCGGCGGCGTCGAGGAGCTTGGTGCAATCGCGGAGGCCCTCGAGGCGCACGCCGCCGACTTGCACTTCCAGCGCGTCGGCGAGGCGTTCCTTCAGCAGCGGGTAAAAACCGATCTCGTAGGGCGCGAGCACGGCCAGCTCGCGCAGGGAAATGGAGACGCGCGGCGGGACGATCATGCTCTGCTGGGCGATGTCGTCGTAGCCGATGCCTTCCAGCGAGCGCCGCACCATGTCGCGCAGGTGATCGACCTTGAGCGCAGGGGCGACCCAATCGTTCTCGAGGTAAACGGCAATGGCGCGCGCCACTTCCGGCGCGAGGTGCCAGCGGTGATAGCCCGCGGCCTCGGCGGCATGCTCGATCGACTCAGCCAGCCAGCCCTCGGAAAGCGGGACGGGCCGGTCGTTCTTCCAGATCACATGCGGCAGTTTTTGGGGCAGCGCGATCATTATCCTTCCAGGTTGAGGCTTTGGACCTCGTTCACGAATTCCTTGATGTCGCGGAACTTGCGGTAAACCGACGCGAAGCGGACATAAGCCACCTCATCAAGCCGGCGCAGGTGGGTCATGATCTTGTCCCCGATCGCCTTGGTCGGAATTTCATCGCCGTAAGTTTTGATCAATTCGTCGATCATCTCATTCACTGATCGCTCGATCGCCTCGCGGCTGACCGGGCGTTTTTCCATGGCTTTATCGATACCTGCCAACAATTTCTTGCGGTCAAACGTCTCGTAACGCCCATCGCGCTTCAGCACCCGCAGATCATCCCGTTCAATCTCCTCGTACGTTGTGAACCGATGCTCGCAGGCGAGACACTCCCTTCGCCGACGTATAACCGTCTCATCTTTAATGGCTCGCGAATCGATCACCTTATCATCACGAGCCTGACATTTAGGGCAACGCATCTACCTGTGGTGGTGTAGTGCCTATGTTTATCACAACTGGTAGGGCCGTCAAGTGGTCATTAAGCGGGCTTATAATGGTGACCATTGCACTAGTTGACCAATTTAAGTCCTCATCGAAGCGCCGCCGCCATGAGTTGTTTACCGTCCGACCGTTGGCAACGTACCGCCGGGCAGGACGAGGCGCATCACCGTCATGTCTGACTTAATGAAGCCGTGCCGCGCATAGAACCGTTGCGCGCCGGTGTTGTCGCAATCGGTCAGCAGCGTGATCCGCAGCAGGCCACGCGCGCGGGCGTGATCGATTGCCGCCTCGAGCAGCGCCTTTCCGATCTCCGCATCGCGCACATCGGGCCGCACCATCATGTCCTCGAGCAACCCGACCGGGCCGCCCTCCACCGTGCTGATGGTGTAGAGCAGCAGGACCATGCCGACCACCTCGCCGCTCTCTTCGCGCGCGACAAAAATCATTCCCGTCTCCGGCGCGTTGATGATCTGGAAAAGCCCGCCTTCCTGCCGCGCCTTGTCGGCGATGAAGTCATGCTCCTGTTTGAAGAGGAGCCGCAGCAACTCCACCAATTCGGGAACATCCGCCAGCGTCGCGAAGTCAATTTTGGCCATGGCTACTTCTGCCCGAGTTCCGGCACATGCTCGTCCTCGTACTTCTCGATCAGCACGCCGATGACTTCCATCAGCGAGGCGAGCGGATGATTCTCGTCTTCGCCGACTTCATCGATGAGGCCGTCAAGCAGCGTTACCAAATCCTTACACTCCTGCTCGGTATGAGGTACCTGCACCGTCCGGGAGACAGAAGGCCAAGCTTGTTTTGCCTGATCTATTTGCGCAAGGGTCATGACTTTTTCCAATTGTTTTTATCGTACTCCCGATGAGTCAAAATTGCACGTATGTAAACCCGACCGCGTCGTGCCGGTATTAGCTACCTCCCCAAAATCCTCTGCGCCTGCGCGTCGATTTCGCGGGCCTGGTCCATGGTGGGGCTGAGGACGCAGTAGTGGCCCATTTTGCGACCGGCGCGCGGCTCGCTTTTGCCGTAGAGATGCAGGCGCAGGCCCGGCAGTGCGAGGAGGCCGGGCCAGTTCGGCGTGCCGTTGTCCCAGACGTCGCCGAGCAAATTGCGCATCAACACGGGCGAGAGCAGCCGCGTCTCGCCGAGCGGCAGGCCGCAGACGGCGCGCAGTTGCTGCTCGAACTGGCTCGTCACGCAGGCATCGAAACTGTAGTGCCCGGAGTTGTGTGGACGCGGCGCGAGTTCGTTCACCAGCAGATCGCCGCGCCGCGTCAGGAAGAATTCCACGGCGAGCAGTCCCACAACGTCGAGCTCCTTCGCGATCGCCCCCGCGATCGATTGCGCGCGCGCCAGAATACTATCCGCCAACGGCGCCGGCGCGACCGACGTGGCCAGGATATGATTCTCGTGGTCGTTCAGCGTCGGCGGGAAGGCCACCATCTGCGGCTCATCCTCGCCATGCTCCTGCGGGACGAGAATCGTGCCCCGCCCGATGACGACGGAAAGTTCCGCCGCGAAGGGCACCCACGCTTCCAGCACACCATTGTGCAGCGCGTGCTTCTTCCACACTTCGGCGAGATCGGTCTCGTAGGTGATCTTCTGCTGGCCCTTGCCATCGTAGCCGAAGTCGGCCGTCTTCAGCACGCAGGGGCAGCCAATTTCCTGCACCGCCGTGCGCAGCTCGGCCTCGTTCTGCACCACGCGAAACGGCGCGACCGGAAAGCCCGCGCCCTGTAAAAATTGTTTTTCGCGCAAACGGTTTTGCGTGGTGTAAAGCACGTTGCGCCCGGGCCGCAGCACCACCTTGGAGGAAAGAGCATCGAGCGCCTCCACCGGGATATTTTCGAACTCGTAGGTGACAACATCCACGCCCCGCGCGAACTCCTCCAGCGTGGCGATATCGGTGTAGGGCACATTAAATTCGCGATCGGAAATCTGGCCCGTGGGGCTGTCGGGCGTCGGATCGACCGTGTGCACGCGATAGCCCATCTTCCGCGCCGCCAGCGCGAACATGCGCCCCAACTGGCCTCCGCCAAGGAGGCCAATGGTCGAGCCGGGGAGGATGGGGGAATTGTTCATAAGGGGCGTGGGCAAACTACTAAAAAAGCGTGTCGCTGCGATGTTGTCGAGGGATCAATTCACGGGGCGATGTGACAAACGGAAATTCCGCTCTTTTCGCGGCGATCTGTCGGTTCAGAGCGGATGCGGTAAGGGGTCTTAAACATCCTAAATGTTCATGGATGAACCTGAATCAGCTTGAATGGCGTATATGAGGCCGAATGGGCGGTAGCTAGGTGCCGGGTTGGTGTTCGCCGATAAACGAGTGGTTGTACGAGGCCTGGGCGATCAGAGTAAATTTCACAGTGAGGCATATGTTAACTTATTTTTAATATAAGTCAACGTTATGTGGTAATTTTTTGAGTAGGCGCCGTAACAGTGTGTTTGTCGCGGCGGCTACCTCAGCGATCTTTCCCTTGGCACAAACGACTTTTAGCAGACGACCCGAATCAGGGTAGCTTCGCCCTCAGCACCGACTTCGTCTGCTTTTCGCGAAAGGCTGCCCACTTTGACGCCAGCTTTTCGTCATGCAGGGCCAGGATGGAAATCGCCAGCAGCGCGGCATTCTTCGCGCCCGGCTCGCCGATGGCCAGCGTCCCGACCGGTACGCCCGCCGGCATCTGCGCGATGGATAAAAGCGAATCGAGTCCCTTTAGCGCGCGGCTTTCCACCGGCACGCCGAGCACCGGCAGCGTGCAGAACGCCGCCGCCATTCCGGGCAGATGCGCCGCGCCACCCGCGCCCGCGATGATGACCTGCACGCCGCGCGCCTTCGCGCTGCCCGCGTACTCCGCCAACCAGTGCGGTGTGCGGTGGGCCGAGACCACGTTTTTCTCATAGGCCACCCCGAATTCCTCCAGGATCGCCGCCGCCGCGGACATCGTCTTCCAATCCGATGTGCTGCCCATGATGATGCCGACCTTCGGGGTTGTTTTTATTTTCGCTTTCATTGAATTTGGTCCGCCAATTAACGTTTGAGTGTGTTAATAAGGGTAATCGAAACGCCCTCCCCGTCGTTCTTATAGATAAATGCCTCTCTCAATAAACCATTCTTCCACTTACCATCGCGTTGCCCAATTGGGAGAGATCTTCCGCCTGGATCAATGGTCAGACAAAGTGAGCCGTTCGAAAGAAGAAACGCGTCGGACCATCCAAAACTACTTCCGAGCTGAAGCGAGTCCATCGCGAGGCCGTTTTTTTCCAGAAATCGGATAGCATCCTCTTCTGTCATTCCATAGGTCAAGCGCGATGCCAGTCTGACGGCCTCGGTTTGTCCCATCTTGTTTCGAAAATTCGTCCTATGAAGTGCGGGCGGGCTGATTTCATCTCCACGAATGGGAGACGTGTTCAGATCCGCACTGCCGACCAAGACCAGGACGGAGCAAATAGAAAAAAAAGCGGCGGTTCTCATATCCGTGCATCCGACGCGATCGGCACAACCCGATTCAGAAACTATTTCTTCTTCGCCAATTTTTTCGCGGCCTTCTTCGCCTTGGGCGCCTCTTCGGGATCGGGCGGGCGCGGCGGATAGACCGTGATGACGACATCCGCTTTCATCGCTGACATGCGCGCCAGAATCTCCGGGCTCAGCCGGAGGCACAGCGCGCCAAATTTTTTCTCGATACCCGTGCCGCTCTCAATGCCGATATCGAAACGGCGCAGCGTGCACTTCTTCCAGATGGCGCGGCCCTTGGGCGACAGGTCCTCGATCAAATCGCAAAAAGCCTCGATGATCGACTCGGGATCGTTGTCGTCCCCGGCATAAACCTCCAGCGCGAGCAGGTACGGGATGTCGCCATGCGGTCCGTTATGCAGCACATGCACGCGATCGCCGAAGGCCTGCGCGATGGCGTCCAGCGACGTATTCGATTCCAGTTCCAAATCCACATTCAAAAATTCAGGCAGCATCCGGCGAGTATGCGCACGCCGCGCGAAGTTGTCGAAGTGTCATTTGGGTAACGACTCACTTGGAGTTTTAGAGAACTTACGACGATTGTCTTAACCGCTGATCATCGATAAACCTGAGGCATGGCGCGGACCATTCCCTACTTGCTCGTTTGGTTTCGCCTGCTACTCGCGCCTGGCTTCTGGATTGGCTACGCACTCAGCGTCGACCAACGCATCTTCGCCGTCATGCTGATGGCGGGGATCGTCAGCGACATCTTTGACGGGGTCCTGGCGCGCCGATGGGGCACCAGCGAGCCCCGGCTTCGCCGCTTCGACAGCAACACGGACAGCGTTTTCTACGGCTGCTCCGGCCTCGTCGGCGTACTGCTCCATGCCGATTTCCTGCGACCGTGGCGCACCGGCCTACTCGTGATGTTCGCGCTGCTCATCGCGCAAAACATCATTCACGGCATCCGCTACCGTCAGCAGCCCTCGCCGTCTTATCATATGTGGTCGGGCAAACTATGGAGCATCGCCCTCGTCGTCGCCTTGATCAGCCTGTTCCTAGGCACACCTTCCGCCTGGGCGATCGACGCCGTGATCGCGCTAGGCATTCTCAATTGCGTCGAGGCGATCATCGCCTCACTCATCTTGTCAAAGCCGATGACCGACATCAACACGCTCTGGCACGCGATTCAAATTGCCCGCGCGGAGAAGCAGCCCTAAAAATTTCCGCTCACACGAATTCCGTGCGACTATCTTCGCATGCTTCGCTTATTTTTAACCCACAGCCTCCGCTACTTCGCGCGACATCCGGCGCTTACCACGCTGAATATCGTCGGCATCGCGCTGGGTGTCACCGTATTCCTCGCGGTGCAGATCATCAACCATAGCGCGCTGGAATCGTTTCGCGCGTCCGTCGATATTGTCGCGGGCAAGGCGAACCTGGAGTGTATCGGCGATGGCTTGCGGTTTGATGAAGCGGCTTATCCTATCGTCGCGAACGATCCCGATATCGCGGCGGCCACGCCGACGGTGGAGGACGTCGCCACCCTCACCGATTATCCCGGCGAGTACCTGCAACTGCTCGGCGTTGATATCTTCTCCAACGGCCCGCTGCGCACCTTCGAGCTCAAGGACGATCACGAGCAGAAGCCCGACGTCGTCAGCTTCCTCAGCGATCCGAAAGTCATCGCCCTCACCCGCAAACTCTGCACCCGGCTCGGCCTCAAGATCGGCGACACGATCCGGCTCGACACGCAGACGGGCATCGAGACGTTTCGTATCAACTACATTATCGAGTTCGGCGAGGATGCGCCCGGCGCGGATGAGCACATCTCCGTCATGGACATTGCCAACGTGCAGGAGGATTTTCGTCACGCGGGCAAGCTCAGCCGCATCTCCGCGATCCTGCGTCCTGGCGCCGATATCGCCTCCGTCATCGCCCGCCTGCGGGGCGAGTTGCCGGCCAACGTCATCGTGCAATCGCCCGACCGGCGCAACCGGCAGATCGAGCGGATGATCGGCGCGTTCCAGCTCAACCTCACTGCGCTCTCGCTCATCTCGCTCCTTGTCGGAATGTTCCTCATCTATAATACCGTGGCGACCGCCGTGGTGCGGCGCCGGCACGAGATCGGCGTGCTGCGGGCGCTGGGCTTGAGCGGGCTGCAGGTGCAGGGGCTCTTCATGGCCGAGGCGCTGCTGCTCGGCATTCTCGGTTCCGTGCTGGGGGTTTTTCTCGGCGTGGTGCTGGCGGGTCAACTGGTCGGCGCGGTTTCGCAGACGATCACCTCGATCTACATTCTCGCCAGCATCCAGAATCTTTTTATCTCGCCGTGGATCGTCATCGCCGCGCTCGTCCTTTGCCTCGGCGCGGTCCTCATCGCCGCGTGGTTTCCCGCGCGCGAGGCCGCGCTGCTCGCGCCAGTTGAAGCGCTCAGCATCGGCCATCTCGAGGAGCAATCCGCGCGCGGCACGATGCGCTGGACCCTCATCGGCATCGGCATGATTATGCTCGCCGCGCTCATCGCCCACATCGCCCTCACCTACGGTCCGGCCTGGCTCAGCTTCGGCGCGGCGCTTTTCGCGCTGCTCGGTTTCGCGTTCTTCGTGCCGGTGATGAGCGTTTCGTTTTCGCGTTACATCAAGCCGCACTCGGTCATGGCGCGGATCGCCTTCGGCCATTTTGCGCAATCGCTGCACCGCACCTCGATGGCCATCGCCTCGCTCGTCGTCGCGCTCGCCATGGTCGTCGGGATATCGACCATGATTTTTAGTTTTCGCACCACGGTGGAGGATTGGCTGACGCGCTCGATCCAATCCGATCTCGTCATCGCGCCCGCGGCCAATCTCGTCATTGGCAACCGCGAGATGATCCGGCCCGGCGTGGAGGAAATCATCGCGAAGACGCCGCACATCATCTACGACTCGTTCCGCGAACTGCGCGTGCAGCTCCAAGGCCAGTCGGTGAAGCTGGCCTCTGTGCGCCTCTCCGTCACGCGCGACATCGAGCCGCTGGCGCTGTCGCAGGGCGAGCCGCATGCCGCAATCGCCGCCGCCATTAACGACGGCGCCGTCCTCGTCAGCCAGCCCTTTTTCCGCAGGTTCCATCTCGGGCTCGGCGACACGATCAATCTCGCCACGCCCACGGGCCGGCGCGACTTCAAAATTTCCGGCGTCTACATCGACTACACCACCGAGGGCGGTGTCATCCTCGTCGATTGGCAGACCTATCGCAAATATTGGCAGGACGACGCGATCAACGGCCTCTTCATCTACATCGACAAAAACTCAGGCCTCACCGCTGCGCAATTGCAGGCCGACCTGCGCCCGAAGCTCGCGCCCTTCGGCGATTACTTGATCAAGTCGAACCAGGAATTGCATGAGCAGGTTTTCCGCATCTTTGACCAGACGTTTTCGGTCACCTACATCCTGCAAACGATCGGCATCATCATCTCCGCGCTCGGCATTTTCCTGAGCCTCAGCATCCTCGTCACGGAGCGCCGGCGCGAGATCAGCATCCTGCGCGCAGTCGGCGCGTCGCGTCGGCAGATCGAAGCCATGGTGTTGTGGGAGGCGGGTATCATCGGCCTGCTCGGCTCGCTCATGGGCACCCTCGCCGGCCTTGCGCTCGCATGGATCCTGAGCTTCGTCATCAACGTCTCCTTCTTCGGCTGGACGATTTCGTGGGCCACGCCCTGGCGTTTCCTGCTCGGCTTGCCCGTGGCCGTCATCGCCGCCGCCCTCGCCGCCGGCTATTTTCCCGCGCGGCAAGCGGCACGGCTCGATATTGCCGATGGCGTGAAGATGGAGTAGTTCCCGTAGCCGCGCTCGTG